>QNXT01000213.1 GCA_003973505.1 Bacteroidota bacterium | reverse complement strand
ATGGAATGGAAACCTGAGAATCCTAAAAATAAAAAACCAATCATATTTGTAGGCAAAGGCGTGGTTTTCGATTCGGGAGGATTGAATATAAAAACAGGTGACTTTATGTATGGAATGCACATGGATATGGGTGGTGCTGCTGCTGCTTCAACAGCACTTTTTGCTATTGCAAAAGCAAAACTGAATGTACACGTAATTGCGCTAATTCCTGCCACTGACAACCGTCCTGACGGAAATGCTTACGCTCCTGGCGATGTGATTAAAATGCATAATGGCAAAACCGTTGAAGTGATAAATACTGATGCCGAAGGGCGTATGATTTTGGCTGATGCACTGAGCTATGCGCAAAAATACAAACCCGAAATGGTACTCGATTTGGCAACCCTTACCGGGGCAGCAGCACGAGCCATTGGAAAATATGGCATTGTGGCCATGCGTAATAAAGATTTCAAAATTAAAGCATTGAACGAAAGCTCGGAGCAAGTTTACGAACGCTTGGTAGAATTCCCCATGTGGAGTGAGTACGACGAAGAAATAAAATCGAATGTGGCCGATATTAAAAACTTGGGTGGCGCCGAAGGTGGAGCAATCACAGCCGGTAAATTTTTAGAAAATTTTGTGGATTACCCATGGATTCATTTGGATATTGCCGGGCCTTCTATATTAAATGCCAAAGATAGCTACCGCAGCAAAGGTGGTTCCGGTGTTGGAACTCGATTATTATTCGATTTTATTCAGCAAATGAGCTAAAATCTTTCAGTTTTTCACCTGAAAGTTAAAATGAAAGTCATTCTTTCATTGTAAAATTACATTATTTAAGCATTGTACAAAAATGGAAATTAGAGATAAAAAACAAAATAAAGTGCGCGTGGCTATAAGTCATGGCGACTTGAATGGGATAGGCTATGAGGTGATTCTTAAAACATTTAATGATTCACGCATGTTTGACACATGTACTCCGGTGGTTTATGGCTTGTCGAAAGTGGGTTCCTATCATCGGAAAACCATACCAAATATCAATGTCGATTTTAACTTAATAAAGAATTGCAGTAGTGCAAATCCAAGGCGATTAAACATCATAAACGTATCGAAAGAGGAAGTAAAAGTAGAATTAGGACAATCTACAGCCGAAGCAGGAAAACTATCTTATCTTGCCCTCGAAAAAGCAACTGAAGATTTAGCAAATGGCTGCGATGTATTGGTAACTGCACCTATTAATAAAGACAATATACAATCCGAAGATTTTAATTATCCAGGACATACGGAATATTTAGCCGAGAAATTTGCCCAAGATGAAGAGCTTATGATTTTGGCAAGTAGAGCCCTGCGTGTAGCGGTTGTCACAGGACATATTCCTGTTTCTCAGGTTGCCGACACGATTTCCAAAGATTTAATTCTTCGAAAATTAAAAATATTTGAACATAGTTTACGTCGTGATTTTGGCATTCGTAAACCGCGTATTGCTGTATTGGGACTAAACCCACATGCGGGCGACAATGGACTTTTGGGAAAAGACGAAATTGAAGTAGTTACTCCTGCAATAGACGAAGCCAAAGAAAAAGGCATCTTAGCCTTTGGTCCCTTCCCTGCTGATGGATTTTTCGGTTCTGACGATTTCCTAAAATTTGATGGCATTCTTTCCATGTATCACGATCAAGGACTAACACCATTCAAGATTATTTCGTTTGAAGATGGCGTGAATTTCACAGCGGGTCTATCCATTGTTCGTACTTCGCCCGACCACGGCACTGCATACGAAATTGCTGGTAAAAACAAAGCCATGCCTGATTCGTTCCGTGCTGCAGTATTTATGGCTTGCGACATTTTCTTAAAAAGACAAGAATATGACAAAATAAACGCCAATCCTTTACCGATTTCTCGTCCAGAACGAGGACGTCGAGAGCGAGATATTTCAGTAAGTGAATTACCCCAAGTTAACTCATAAGCCAAAGATTTGCAAGACCTAAACTATAATATTGCCAAAATAGCCGAAGTAACTCAGGGCGAGCTAATAGCAAACGACCAAGTTGATGCTATGGTGAGCGACATCATTATTGATAGTCGAAAGCTAATTACCATAAATCAAGTGCTGTTTGTTGCCCTCAAAACAAAGCGAAACGATGGCCAACGCTATGTTGTAGAACTTTATAATAAAGGGGTTCGTAATTTTTTAGTTCAAGAATTTCATAGTGATTTTTCGAATTTAGATGCAAATTTTATCATTGTAAAAAACACTTTAATTGCATTACAGAAATTCAGTAAGTATCACCGACTTCAATTCGATTTACCCATTATTGGCATTACGGGAAGCAATGGTAAAACCATCATCAAGGAGTGGCTTTATCAAAGCATGAATGATAAATTCCAGATTGTACGGAGTCCTAAAAGCTATAACTCGCAAATTGGCGTGCCTTTATCGGTGCTACAAATAAATAAGCAACACACACTTGGCATTTTCGAAGCTGGTATTTCTGAACCCGAAGAAATGCAAAACCTTGAGGACATTATTCAACCAAGTATTGGAATATTCTCTAATATTGGACATGCTCACGATCAAAGTTTTGTTGATGAAAGACAAAAAATAAACGAAAAACTCAAGCTATTCTTAAAAGTTAACACCCTAATCTTTTGTAGCGATTATGGTAGTATTACTGAGCGAATCTACAGCCTTGATTTTTTTAGAAATAAAAATTTAATTGATTGGAGTTCTAAAAATAAAGAAGCCAAGTTTTTTATAAACCAAATAGAGAAAACCAATAAGCAAACAAATATTGCTGGGGTTTATGAAGGCCGTAAAGTTGAATTTATTATTCCCTTTGTGGATGATGCCAGTATTGAAAACGCCTTACACCTAAGCACAGTATTATTGTTCTTCGGGTATTCAAACGAGGAAGTAAAGCAGCGAATATTACGTTTGGCTCCAGTGGCCATGCGTTTGGAACTGAAAGAAGGAATAAATCATTGCTCAATTATTAACGACAGTTATAGCTCCGATTTAAGTTCGTTAAGCATAGCACTCGATTTTTTGAGTCAGCAAAAACAACACAAACGAAAAACCGTAATACTTTCAGACATTCTTCAAAGTGGTAAAGATGAATATGTACTTTATCAAGAAGTAGCAGAAATGCTTCATAATAAAAAAGTGGACCGGGTTATTGGTATAGGAAAAAGCATCAGCCATCAAAGAGCTCTTTTTCAAATGGAAAGTCACTTCTTTGATTCAACAGCTGATTTTATCACCTATTTTCCAAGCACGAAATTCAATCATGAAACCATTTTAATAAAAGGAGCACGGAAATTTGAATTTGAAAAAATCAATAAAATTTTAGAGCAAAAAGTTCATGAAACCGTTATGGAAATTGATTTGAATGCTTTGCTTAACAATTTTCACTTTTTCCGGGGCTTAACCAAGCCTGATGTAAAAATTATGGTCATGGTGAAAGCCTTTTCGTATGGAAGTGGCAGTTTCGAAATTGCCAACCTATTACAATTTCACAATATCGACTATCTGGCGGTAGCCTATGCCGATGAAGGAATTGAATTGCGCAAGGCTGGAATCACATTACCCATAATGGTAATGAACCCCGAACAAGATGCATTTGACCTGATGATTTACCATCAATTAGAACCTGAAATTTACAGTTTCAACATTTTAAGTAAACTCGAGAATGCCATAAAATCAAATAATATTCCTGCAAACAAACCCATCGGTATCCACCTAAAAATCGATACAGGAATGCGCCGATTGGGCTTTGAAGAGGATGATATGGATGAATTAATCAATCGTTTATCAGCTAACCGAAAAATCATCATCCGTTCCGTATTTTCGCATTTAGCCGCTTCTGACGAAAATGCCCATGACGATTTTACGCGGGAACAAATTAAAATCTTCGACCGTTGTAGCAAAAAAATAACCAATTCCTTTAATTATCCTATAATACGACATATACTCAACTCAGCAGGAATTAGCCGCTTTCCTGAATATCATTTTGATATGGTTCGCTTGGGCATCGGCATCTATGGAGTTGCTTCCGATAAAGAAATTCAGCCTAAATTAGAGAATGTAAGCAGCCTAATAACAACCATTTCTCAAATAAAAAACATTAAAAAAGGAGAAAGCATTGGTTATAGCCGTAGTCATTTTGCAGAAGAAGATATGACCATTGCCACACTACCAATTGGTTATGCAGATGGTTTAGACCGAAGACTTAGCAATGGAAAAGGTGTTTTAAAAATACATAATCAGCTCGCCCCCATTGTAGGTAATGTATGTATGGATATGTGCATGATTGATATTAGCCATATCGAAGCCAAAGAAGGCGACAAGGTGACTGTTTTTGGAAACGACCTCCCTATTAGTGAAATGGCAAAGCAGTTAGGAACCATTCCTTATGAAATCCTCACTTCAGTATCGAGAAGAGTAAAGCGTATTTATTTTCAAGAATAGCTCACTTTTTTATTATGGTCGATTTATACCTTTAATTGACTGAGAACCAAAAACTCCTACATACTATAAAGTTTTAACTCGCAAGGAAAACCGTTTTCATAAAATATTTTTTACTGTCTAAAGCAAACAGATTGTGAAATTTAGTTTACATACGATTTTAGCACATAAAAGAACTGACATTAAACACATACCTAATTTTCGTTTTAATGAACAAAAAAAATATTGCAAGACTATCTTTTTTTTATTAATTTTGGCTCTTAGCACAATTCAATTATTATTAACTAAAAATAGAGAACATGAAAAAACTATTACTTTTTTCCCTAGCATTGGGACTTGGAACTATGGCTTTTGCTCAAAGCCCAAGCACTCAGGGCTATAAGGTAAACACTAAGGCTCCTGAGGCGATTACAAACTACGATTTATCTAGTTTTGATGTACCAGGACCTGTAAATCACCGCAAAAGTACAAAAGGAGCTATTTCTGCTGTTACTTTGGGGTATTCAAACAACGTTTACACTATGTTAGTTGAACAATCAAATTGTTTAACAGTAAACGAAGACCTCGGTCTTATCAACTTCACTCACCGTGGAAAAGTTGGTGACAATGGAGCCACCTCATCAGGTGACGTTATGCATTCATTTTCCACTGATGGTGGTGATACTTGGACCACTCACATGCTACTAGCCAATAGTGCAACGCATGCCAATCGTTATCCTTCAGGGTCTATCTATAACCCTAGTGGAAACACTGATGTAAACGCTGCTTCTATTGTATATTGTGGCCCTTCACATAATGCAGGCGATTGGGACAATAATTACTTTGGTAGCGGTCAATTTGACAGCTCTAACATTGTAAATCAATACATTCCTTCTTATGGTGCATTAGTTCGTATGGGCATCACAGCTTGTACTGATGGTAAAGTTCATGTTGTAGGTCCAGCTTACACTGCCACTCCTCAAACATTTGACACTTGCTATATCTACACAGGTACTTTCAATTCTACAACAAACGGATTTGATTGGACTATCTATAAAATTAAGGATAGTGATGCAAATTTCGTAAAAAACACTGACGGTTCGGATGCTGCTTATGCTTGGCATTGGAATTCTGCTTGGTCTGACGATGGGGCAACGGGTTATGTTTGGACTTTTGGTCGTGTTCAAGGACATGACTACCGTTCTTATCAACCTGTAGTATGGAAAACTTCTGACCATGGTGCTACTTGGGCAATGGAAACTCCTTTCGATTTTGCAACCCTTCCTATATTTTCTAACTATTTACAGCCAATGCGTGGTATGACAACAAGTCGCCCTCAATTTTCCAGCTCTGTTGATGGTGTTGTTGACGCTAATGGCTATCTTCATTTAATTGCTACTGTTAATGCAGCTTTTTCTGATTATTGCGACTCTACATCAGCTGTAGACTCTTTAGGATATAGCTATTCTGTAGCAGGTGTTGATGAAACAGGTCATGTATATAATCCTGTATTTGATGTATATCAAACTTCTAGTGGATGGGAAGCTAAACATTTAGGTAGTGTTTATACTGTTCCTGTTGATGAAAACAACTGCGGATACGGATCAGGTAGTGATGCTATTACTTGGGATGAGCGTATTCAAGCTGGACGCACTAAAGATGGAACTAAAATTTTTGCAGCATGGGCTGATTCTGATACTGCTACAGCTCCTATTAATGTCAATAAGTTACCATACAATTTACTACCAAATATTATTGTAGCTGCTTGGGATATTAATACCGGAAAAGCAACTGCACCAACGAACTTCACTTTGGGTACTGATATTGATGGTGATTGTTTCTTCCATTATCTATCTGATATTGTGATGTCTG
>QNXT01000018.1 GCA_003973505.1 Bacteroidota bacterium | reverse complement strand
CGAAAGTATGAAATGATTGGTGAATCGGAACAAATAAAAGCCATCAAAGAGATGATAGAGCGTGTGGCTCCTACCAATGCTCGTGTTTTGATTACTGGAGAAAATGGAACGGGTAAAGAATTGGTTGCCCATTGGTTGCACGAAAAGAGTAATCGTGCAAAGGCTCCTTTTATTGAAGTGAATTGCGCCGCAATCCCTTCAGAACTTATAGAAAGTGAGTTGTTTGGTCATGAGAAAGGGGCGTTTACTTCGGCACATAAACAGCGTAAAGGAAATTTTGAGCAAGCCCACGGTGGAACCATCTTCCTTGATGAAATTGGGGATATGAGTTTGTCGGCACAGGCGAAAGTTTTGCGTGCTTTACAAGAGAATAAAATCAGTCGGGTAGGAGGTGAAAAAGAGATACCGGTAGATGTGCGTGTGATTGCTGCTACCAATAAAAATTTGGCTGATGAAATAGCAAAAGGGAAATTCAGGGAGGATTTATATCACCGTTTAAGTGTGATTGTGATTGAAGTGCCTGCTTTGCGTGAACGTAAAGGAGATATTTCGGTATTGGCTCAGCATTTTATGAAGGATATCTCGGCAGCTAATGGTAAAACGCCCCTAGTTTATTCAGATGAGGCATTGAAAATGCTGGAGGAAATGCCTTGGACTGGCAATGTACGTGAGTTACGCAATGTGGTTGAACGCTTAGCAATATTATGCGATCAACGTATTGAAGCTAAGGATATAGAGCTTTATGTAAAGCCATTGGCTAAGTGAGTATGCAAATAATATATTTGGTTTAACATTTTGAGATTCTTAGAGCCATAGTGTCTATTGAATTGTATCTTGCCACTAAGGCTCTAAGGCACAAAGTAGCACAAAGAAAAATAACTGTCAGACAATCTCAATATATGTTTGTTTTTTATGAATGCTAAAGCTTTACTTGTCTAAAAGAATTTCCAAACGATAAAGAATAAACTAAAAGCTGACATAAGCACCATACTGATAATAGCATACCATTTAAGGAATGGTTTGGGCTTAGCGTCTTCGGGCATATACTTGCTCGTTACAACCACGTAGTTGAGAATAGCCAAAACGGGACCTAAAACAAAACTTAATGTTGTGGCAAAATCCACCATTTGTTTCATGCTACTTACAAAGAACCCGAGAATTACCACAGTGCCTGTAAATAAAATGGCCATCCAAAAGAACCACATATTACGGTCGGCATTCGGTTTTTTAATATTCAGTTTGGGAACTAATATTTGTGTAGTGGGAACCATTACTCTCGAATAAGCATCGAAGCAGGTAAGGGTAGTGGAAAACATGGTGGCGAAGGCTGCCGTTGCTATCACAGGGAAGGCCCATGCTCCAATACTATTTGTAAACAAACTTAATAATTGCCCTGCAAAACCAACACTACCATTGCTAAATTTTTCGCCAGAACCATACATTACTAATGCTCCTAAACTTAAAAAAGCAAAGGCGAGTATGGCTGTTCCAATGTATCCAATATTAAAATCCAACATGGCTTCTTTGCCTGTAACTTTCACCTTGGTTTCTTTTGCTTTGGCTTCAGCCCAAATCGACTGCCAAATGGAAATATCTATCGGACCCGGCATCCAACCAAAGAAAGCAATTAGGAATGCTACATCCATAGGGTTATCGTAAGAAAAGAGTTTAATAAACTCGGGATTTGGATGATAGCCATTTTTTAAATAAGCACTAAATACCGCTATAATAGTGGATAGTGCAAGCGTGATAATTACATATTTTATTAATTTATCAAGCAAACTATATCTTCCTACAATAAGAAGAGACATGGTAATAAGCAAAAGAATAACACTCAACCAAAATGCAGAAAGTTGTATTCCAAATATATTACCAAGAAGTCCGGCAGTAACAATGGTGACACCCGATTGCAGCACAAACATAGAGGCGATGGTTACTCCGGCATAGAGCCAAACTGCCCATTTCCCAATTTTCGCATAACCTCTAATGAGGTTTTCGCCTGTGGCTGAAGTATAGCGTGGTGCAAATTCGAAAAAAGGATATTTAAGAATATTAGCAACGATAATTATCCAAAACAGCTCAAAACCATAACCAGCACCCGCCCGTGTAGATTGCACTAGATGCGACACTCCAATTGCAGCTCCGGCATATAGTAAACCGGGACCCATTACTTTTAATAGTTGCTTTATAGTCATAGGATTTATGATTAAAGGTTGTTTGATTTAAGATTTCAGATTGACTTTTTCTCTTAAATCAAAAGTTCTATTTTTCCACTTCACCTATTCGCTTTTCAATGCTCTGTATTTTTTGCTTCATACCATTGCTTCTTCCTTTGCGAATATCAATAGTAATGGCTGAATACACACGGTCTGAAAAGGGTTCTAAAACCTTATACGACTTATTTACAATTTCCAAAGCTTCTTCCAATGTTTCCGTTTCAATGCTTGTCCCCATTGGGTTTAGCTTATAAGGAACACCGCTTTCGGAAATCATTTTCAGTACTTTACTAACATACTCGCTTGAGCCTTTACTTCCTTTGTCCGTTGGAAAAATGGCGAAATTTAGTATTGTTGACATAATATTGTTTTAATTGTGAGCTTCAAAGTTAGAAATAAAAACTCTCGTTATAAAAATTTAATATAAATCTATGAATTCCAGATAATCCAGGCAGTATCAGCTTGTTGTTCCAGCATTTCCAAACCATTTTTTATCACGGCATCTTGCTTTTCTGCCTTTTCCAGAAAAATGGTTTTCTCAGGATTATAAATTAAATCGTAAACCAAATGAAAACGGTCGATGCCTTCATAAGGAATGTCGGGGTATTCGTTCACCTTGGGATACATTCCTACAGGAGTCGTATTTATTATGATTTTATGCTGATTTACCATTTCTTCAGTAAGTTCATTCCAGGGTAATTCATTTTCGTTTTTCGGATTACGAGCTACAACCAATGGGTCTAACGACCATTGCTCCAAGGAATAAATCACAGCTTTTGCTGCGCCACCATTGCCCAATACAATAGCCGAATCATGATGCATTTCCATTACAGCCAGAAATGTTGGCATAAAGCCATCAACATCGGTATTATAACCAATCAGCTTTCCATCTTCAATTTTTACACAATTGCATGCACCGATTTCTTCAACCACTTCCGTCATTTCATCCAAATAGGGAATGATACTTTCTTTATAAGGAATGGTAATGTTAAAACCCCTTAAATCAGGTTTGTCTGCTACAAATTCTTTGATTTTTGAAATATCATCCAATTCGAATAATTGGTAAGTAGCATCATTTATTCCTTCTTTTTTAAACTTTTCGGTAAAGTATTTTTCCGAAAAAGAATGGGTAAGGGTTTTACCGATTAAGCCGTATTGTTTCATTGTGATTCTATTTACTTTCAATTTTTTCAGCACTTCGTTCCATCATCCAAATACTTGCAATTCCAATAGCCATAATTAATATGGCGATAAAAAATTCTGCATTCATTTGTGGCAAAAAGAAGTCGTAACCAACCACTTTCACTTTATCGCCAAAGGTTTGCTCAATGGCTGTTTTCCATGGCCAAATTACACCGAGTGATCCAAGAATAAATCCAGTTAGCGCACCCAATGTTTGGTCTTTGAATTTTTTAAATAACCATGACAATATATGTGAAAAGGCAATCAAACCACCCACAGCACCAATTCCTACAGGAACTAAAACATCAAGGCGGAAGTTGTTTATGGCATCAATGGCCACTAATTGATAATTTCCCATGAGTATAAGCACAAATGAACCCGATAAACCAGGTAAAATCATAGAGCAAATAGCCACCACACCACAAAGAACAAGATAGATAAATCCATCGTTTTCAGTAGCAGGAGTGAGGAAAGTAAATAATAAGGCCGTACTTGTTCCCAAAATAAAAGTGATATAAACACTGATGCGCCATTTTTCAATGGTTTTCCCAACGAAATAAATGGAAGCTAAAATTAATCCAAAGAAAAATGACCAAATAAAAACGGGGTATTGGTCAAAAAGAAATTCAAATAAGCGGGCAACTAAAATAATTGCTAAGCCCACACCAACAAAAATAGAAATAAGGAATCCTAAATCCGTATAATTAATGAATTCTTTGATTTTACCACTAAATAGCAATTTTACCGCTTTCAAATCGAAAGATTTAATGGCATTTATCAAGCGTTCAAAAACACCTGTTATTAAGGCAATGGTTCCGCCTGAAACACCCGGTATTACATTAGCAATACCCATAGCCATTCCTTTAAGTACGATTGTATAATATTCTTTTATCATAAATTATTCTTTATTTTTTCTTTGAAAATCTTCAATGATTTCGATGATGTTATTATCTGCTTTTAGCAAAGCTAATTCGCTAAGTAATTGAATACTGGTTTTCAAATCAGCTTCCAGAGCTTGGTATAGATATTCATAGGCCATTTTATTACGACCTTGATCGTAGGCAAACTCAAATTTACGAATGTAAATTTTCGCATTTTTATCATTAACCAAAAGCCCTTTATCCAGGGTTTCTTTGGCTTTAATTATTTGCCCCAATTCCCAATAAACACCTGCTAAATCATACCAAATATCATTTGCTTCGGGTTTGTTTTGAGCAACGGTTTCATATACGGCTATGGCTTTTTTATATTCTTCAAGTTCCACAAGAGCATCACCGTATAAATATTGGAAATCCATATTTTCGGGTTCAATATTTACTGCTTCGAGTAAAAAAGGAAGGGCTTTTTTATAGTTGTGTAGTTTTTCGTAAACCATTCCAATATTAACCCAAGCCTCTGCTAAACGGTCGTTTATCTCAATAGCCTGCATGTAATTTCGCACAGCATTATCTAAATCGTTTAGATGCTCAAAGCATTGACCGATATACATATAGGTTACTCCATCGGCTTCTTCGTAATGAAAAGTTTCTTGAAATTGCGTGATGGCCTCTCGATATTTTTCCAAATTTATTAGTGCGTTCGCTTTATTGAAATAGGCTGATGCAAAGGTTTCGTCAATGGCAGTGGTAAAATCGTAAGCTTCGATGGCTTTTTCAAAAAGTTCCACATTACTATATGAGATACCCAAATTGAACCAAGCAACTTTTGAATAAGGATGTTCATCAACCCAGTTCTGAAAGAAGGAAATGCTTTTTTCATGCTCTTTGGTCATTTCATAGCAAAACAAAATCTCGTATAATGCCCCCTCATCTTCTTCATCTTCTTGATCCAAAATGCGTTCTAAGAAAGTGATGGCGGTTTTATAATCCCCCAAGCTCTCATATTCATAAGCAATATTGAATAGAACATCTTTAGAAGTAGCTCCCATTTTTAGCGTTTCCTGATAACATTCGATGGCTTTTTCATGCTTTTTCATTCGACTATACACATGAGCCAAAGTTTGACGTATCAGGAAGTTGTTGGGTTCAATACCAACCAATTCCTCTAATAATTCGATGGATTTATTATAGCGTTTGTTGGCCGAATACCTTTGAGCCAACCTTATCTTAAAACTAATATGATCAGGATGAATCTCATTGGCTGTTTGAATAGCAATCTCCAAACGATTGGTATTTTGACTCGAGTCGTAAAAATCAATAATCTCTTCAAATTCCTCAACATCAAAATAGTTGGTTTTACCTGAAGTAATACCTTGCTCAAATCGCTTTACAAGCTTTTTAATATCCTCTATATCATATTCTTCAAAATCTTCTTCCATCTACTATATTGTCTGATTTCTATAAAACAAAGATAATACAATGCTATTATGGATAGCTTTTGTTTTTACGAACTTATGGACAATTATTTGTTGAATTGTTTAATTCAGGATAGTGCAGATTATGTTTCGTCGTCCTCCATTATTTCGAAACTCACATAAATAAATGCCTTGCCAAATACCCAATGCCAATTGATGGTTTTGTATGGGGATATTTAGGCTTACTCCTGTTAATGCCGATTTTAAATGTGCTGGCATATCATCATCCCCTTCAAATATATGTGTGTAATCGGGGTCATTCTCAGGAATTAATTTATTAAATATCGTTTCAAAATCAACACGAACGCTGGAGTCGGCATTTTCGTTGATGCATAAGCCGGCAGAGGTATGCTGTAGAAAAATGTTTAATAAACCTGTTTCTGGTAATGAGGGTATTGCAGCTTCAATAATGTGCGTAATAAGATGAAAGCCTCTTTGAAAAGAAGGTAGTGTTATATTGATTTGTTTTTGCATAATTCAGTATGATAGAGAAATTTTATACTAAAATGTAAGTTTTTACGGTTTTATCCGACAAAGGTACAAACTAATAA
>QNXT01000269.1 GCA_003973505.1 Bacteroidota bacterium | reverse complement strand
GATATTCTATTAGTTAAGTGTATTAATAAAGAACTCTACTTTGGAGACTATCTCTACCTTCGGGAGACAGGTGCCGATTAGGTAAAATGGATGGTATTATAGAATTAATATTTCTAGACTTTAGATTAAATAACATAAGACATTTAATAGAATTTAGATGCGTTTGCCCTGCAAGTTCAAGGCTTGCGAAGTGCTATAAAACAATAAGTTTACTTTTGTAAGTGTTTGTTTTTAGCACAAGCATAACAGCCTGTCCCGACTAATCGGGGAAGAAATTGGCGTTTTCTGGCAAGCACTATTTACAACTCATCCCCAAAATTCAACAGTTGAGTAAGTAAAATTTTTACAGTCCATCCTCTCAATCTATTTTTGCCGCAGTTAAACAGATAACTAGAAAACTAAAACTTAATTAATTTACTTAAATTTGAAATCATGAAAAAACAAGAAAACAAATCTAGCTTAAAACAAATTCGTAATGTAGCTATCATTTTTACTGTTAGTGTTGTCATAACCTTTTTATTTGGGGGCTTTAGCACAAATTGGCTAGATCTGGCAACAAATATTGCTTACGGAACAATTATCGGTCTTAGCATTGCCCTTGGTAGTAGTATCATTTCTAAAAAGATGCTCGATGGTGACAATTGGCTACATAATCCGGTAAGACGATTTATGATGGTTATTTTGGCTGTGACTTTGTATATTATCTTGGATGTATTGATTGTAAATTTCACATGGTTTTATCTGTTTCAAGGGGCTTCCATCAGTGAGATGCTACATAGTGGAATGTTTATGTGGTCTATTCTAACGGAACTTATGATTGGAATGATTGTATACCTCATAATCATTTCGTCGCGTTTTGCTAAGTCTTTAAATGAATTTTATGTGGAAGCAGAAGCTCAAAAACAAGAGCTGAACCATTATAAATATGCCACTTTGAAGAACCAAGTGAATCCGCATTTTCTTTTCAATAGCTTAAATGTTTTGAGTTCATTGATTTATAAAGATGCTGAAAAAGCTGATGATTTTGTGGGAAAACTTTCCAATATCTACCGCTATGTTTTGGATGTGCAAGATGAAGAGGTGGTAAGTGTAAGTCGTGAAGTGGACTTTGCAAAAGATTATTTAGCACTACAGACAGTGCGCTTTGGCAATCATTTGAAATACGATATCAATGTGTCGAGCAATAAAATGATTGTTCCCATGGCTTTGCAGATTCTTATTGAAAATGCATTGAAGCATAATGAAATTTCGGCATTGCATACATTGGAAATTAAAATTAGCAATGACGAACATTATCTAATTGTGTCCAATAATGTAAAGGCTAAGGAAAGCAGTGAAGCTTCTCACGAATTAGGACTGGATAATATCAAAGGCCGCTATAAATTTTTAAGCAATCAAGAAGTGAAGATTAGTCAAACTGCTGATACGTTTGAGGTTGCAATTCCTTTATTAGACCTTAAATAAATCGAAAACCGCAAAGCTAATATTATGAACGTAATCATTATAGAAGACGAACAATTTGCTTACGAAAAACTGGCATTAATGCTGAGCAAACTCGATAATAGTATAAATATTATCGGGCATGCTCCGTCTATTGCAATAGCGGTAGATCTAATAAAGCAGCATCAAAATATCGACTTGGCCTTCTTTGATATTCAACTGGCCGATGGATTGAGTTTCTCTATTTTTGATCGAGTGGAGGTGCATTTTCCAGTCATTTTCACCACAGCTTTCGATCATCACGCCATACGTGCTTTTAAGCATAATAGCATCGACTATTTACTAAAACCCATTCGTCAGGCTGATTTGAGTCAGGCATTGGAAAAATATCATGCACTGTGGAAGCCCAATAGGCAAGAAGTTAGCAGCTTGATAAATGATATAAAGCAAGGAGGAAAGCAAAAGGGCAAAGAACGATTTACCATAAAAGTGGGTGAACATATCAAGATGATAAAAACGCAGGATATTGCATGTTTTTATAGTTTCGAAAAGGGTACATTTATGCTTACATCGGATAATCGCGATTATATGGTGGATTACTCTTTAGACGATTTGAGCGAAATGTTGAATAAGACTCAGTTTTACCGTGTCAATCGAAAGTATATTGTCAATATTGACTTTATTGATGATATGATTTCCTATACCAACTCCCGATTGAAATTGGTGCTCAATCCACTTACTGAGGATGATATAATTGTCAGTAGGGAGCGTGTGAAAGGTTTTAAGGCTTGGCTGGATCGCTAAGCTGTTTACTTTTTGTCAGCTACCGAATCAAAGCTGCCATCTTCCTCCTCCAAAACATCGTCCACAAGGATGGATTTAAAAACCTTATAGGTAATACTTAACACCACTGCGCCTACAAATAGTCCAATAATCCCCGACATCATCATTCCGCCAATGGCTCCCAGTAGAACTGCGAGCATGGGTACATCAACGCCTCTGCCTAAAAATAGGGGTTTAAGGAATGCATCGCTGGCACTTACCAAAATACTCCATACTAAGAATATAACCGCAGGGGTGGTGTCGGCAATGTTAAAACCATAGATTGCTAAGGGAAGTAGAATTAATAGCGGAGGCAATTGCATAATGGCTAATAGCAGAATAATAAGTGCCCATAATCCGGCAGCAGGAATACCGATAAGCATAATTCCTAATCCTCCTGCCACAGCTTGTATTACGGCTACGCCTAAAACGCCTTGTACAACACTCCGAATGGTGCCTACAGATAATTGAACAAAGCTTTCGCCATGTTTACCAACTAAAGTGTTGAATATTGACTTTGCTGCCTTTTTAGATGATTCAGCCGTGGGCAAAAGTGCACCTGCAATAATTATTGAGATAATAAAAAGGAGTATTGTGGTTCCAAAACCCGCTGCTGATGACAATAATTTTGGAGCATATTCTTTTATTTGTGGTTGAAATTTTTGAACCGCATCACCAAAATTTTCAGAAGACATTTTCCAAGTTTCGTAAATTGTTTTTCCTACCACAGGCCAATCTTTTACTTTATCTTCTGGCATTGGAATATCAATGTTTCCGCTTGCCATCTTTGTGGATAGACTTTGTACACCCGATACCGCTGAATCTATAAATAAAAAGGAAGGAATAAGAATCGTTGATAGCAATAAAAGTGTGATTAATATGGTCGCAAGTTTCTTCCGTTCACCCAAAATTTTTACGAGTTTACCATACATTGGATAGATAGAAACAGATATTATAATTCCCCACAAAACGGGCATAATAAAGGGTTTGACAATTTCAAATGACCAAACTAATAATAATAATATAAAACCAACTCGAAGAGTTGTATTTATAGCTAGATTGTAATGTTGTTCCTTTTTGTCCATGGTAAGTTTTGCTTTAATGTCTTGAGACCTTTGCAAGACAAAAGTACATGTATCTATCTTTATTTTAGAAAATTATGTATTTAAAAATAAAGAAAAATAATGGATCCCATAAATCAAATAGACTTTTGGCTACATACTTCTTCCTTGTCAAAATTTTATAATCCTCAAAACCAGTAGGTTGCTCTGGTTATAAAATTTTTCTGGCGTCGAATTATTTTGCCAAAAGCCTCTTGCAAAGGTCTCATCTTCTATTTACAAAGATGCAAAAAAAAAGCAATCCATTTCGGATTGCTTTTTTTAGATATAATAATCAATTAGTTTTCATATCGATCTTCCCAATACTGAGGCTTAAAATCTTTTTCACCAGTATCCCAAAATTTATGAGTTACCAAATGTCCATCAGGAAGGTGTAAACGACGGTCATAAATCCAAATTACCGGATTGAATTTCATATCAGTTACACCAATAGTATAGCTAGGCTCTCCGCCTTCTTCTTTTGATGGTACCTCATCTACGATTACAGTAAAACCGTTATACTCTAATAGATTTTTCAAAAATTCCATACGCTCCTTTGAAACTCCTTTTTCAACGAAGGTAACGCGTGTGCCTTTGATAGCACCAAATGTATGTTTATATGTTAAAGCCATAATTCAAATTATTAAAAAATACCACTTAAAGAGTTAATGTAATCGTAGAATGGACTGTAAACTCCTAATCCTAAAAGTAGGACAGAGGCTACGGCGATTCCAATTTTAGCAAAAATATCACTTTTGAAGAATGGAATTGGATCATCGGACTGACGCAAGAATGCGGCACGAATAACCAATAAATAATAATAAAGTGATACAGTCACGTTAGCTACGGCAATAAAAATCAACCAATAATACTCTTGGCTTGCTGCCACAACATATAGGAAGAATTTACCGAAGAAACCTGAAATAGGAGGAATACCAGCCAAAGAGAATAAACCAACCATAAGCGCAAGGCTAATCATAGGGTTGGTGCGGTAAAGTCCATTATAATCATCAATATTCCATTTTCCACTTGCCAATCCAATCAATTGAACTGCACCGAAAATAACGATGTTTGATAAAACGTAAATGGCAACAAAGTAAACCACTGCACTTACTGCAATAGAATCGGCACTTAGGAAACCCATCATAATAAATCCAGCCTGAGCCACAGATGAGAATGCCAAGAAGCGTTGTAAGTTTTGCTGACGTAGTGCAAAGAAGTTACCCACAAACATAGTAAGGATAGAGATACCGTATAGTAGGTAAGTCCAAGCCCATTTCATATCAGGGAATACTTTGAAGAGTAAAATCATAAGAATAAATACAGCAGCTCCTTTTGAAATTACCGATAAGTAACTTGCAACCGGAGTAGGTGAACCTTCGTAAACGTCGGCTGTCCAGAAGTGGAAAGGTACCAACGAAATTTTGAAAGCCATACCTGAGAATACCATAATTAATCCCAATAATGAAAGGTAAGAGTAACCTATGTTACCAGCCATTTCACTAAAGTATAAAGTTCCGCTCAAAGCATACATAATTGTAATACCAAACAACAACATTCCTGATGAAAGTGCTGCAGATAAAATCAGTTTAATACCTGCTTCTGATGATTTACGGTTGAATACATTATAAGAAGCTAAAGCTGCTACAGGAAGTGTTGCAAGCTCAAGACCTAGGTATAACATAATAAAGTGACCTGATGAAATCATATAAAACATACCTAATAGCGATGAAAGCATTAGGATGTAAAATTCACCAACTTTCTTCATGGGAAGCATCTTGGCATTTACCCAAGACGAACCAATCATAAGTATCAATAATACGCCAATATTCAAGATGTTTTTGAATGCAGCGATAAGTGGGTTCGTAACAAACATTTCACCAAACAATGTTCCTGTTTCCATAGGAAAAAATCCAATAACAGTATGAATGGCAAATAGCACGATGGCAACCACACCAACTTTTTTCTTATCGTCGATAAAGATGTCGGCCAATATTAGTATTATGATGCTAATCGCTAATACTATTTCGTGTCTCATTAATAAAAAAGTGTTCCAGTTCATTTCTCTCTATTTTTTAGATTATTCCTTGAATAAATGGTGCAACAGCTTTATCGATAATATCAATCCAGAAGAATGGAAGAATACCAATCAATAAACTAAATAATACCAGGATAAAAGTTCCTGTTTTTTCATACCATGTAATCGGTGGTAAGTCTTTATATTCATCCATAACCGGACCCATAAGCATTTTTCCAACCACACGTAAAATGTAAACAGCAGTTACTACAATGGAAGAAACAGCAATTACAGTAATTACTCTATGGAAAAGGTCGGTATGTTCAAAAGCTCCAACGAAAATGTTCATCTCAGCAACAAATCCCGAGAACATGGGTAAACCTAAGTTCGCCATACCGGCAATTACATAAAGGGCACCAATCACAGGCATAATAGTCATCAATCCACCCATCTTACTAACAATACGTGTATGAGTACGTCCGTAGATAATACCAATCAAGGCAAAGAAAAGGGCTGTGATAAATCCGTGAGATAAAGATTGAAGCATCGCTCCACGCCATCCAATTTCATTCATCATTAATAAACCCAAAAGAACCAATCCAAGGTGACTCACTGAAGAGTATGCATTGATGTATTTAAGGTCGGTTTGTTTAATCGCACTAAGTGCTCCATAAGAAACACCGATAACGGCAAGAATCATAAATGGAACTGTCCAATAATGTGCTCCAAGAGGCATTAAGTACATTGCAATACGGAAGATACCATAACCTCCTAATTTCATCAATACACCTGCGTGTAACATCGATACCGCTGTTGGCGCCGAAGCGTGACCATCAGGTGACCAAGTGTGGAATGGGAAGAAGGCTCCAATTACTGCAAATCCAACAAATGCCAATGGGAAGAAAATGATTTGAACACTTTCAGGGATGGCA
>QNXT01000168.1 GCA_003973505.1 Bacteroidota bacterium | reverse complement strand
CTTTATTTGTTAATTATATAAATATGAACCCCAATGTGGATTATGTGATTATTTCTCATAATAGCTTGATGGGGAATGCCTCTCAATTAACAGCTACTGATTATGCGGCATACCGTAATTCGACGGGCTATAGCACTTTGTTGGTTGACGCCGAAATGCTTTATGACCAGTACAGTTATGGAATACGAAAGAATCCTTTGGCTGTTCGTAATTTTGTTCGTGCATTAGGAAATCAATATGGTTATAATCGTTTTAAGGGCTTATTCTTTATTGGTAAATCCTATCGTGCTGAGGCTTATCGGAAAGATGCAAATCTATTCGAAAGTACCATGGTTCCTACCATGGGAAATCCACCGTCTGATATATTAATTACGGCTGGATTAATTGATAATTTCTATACACCGGCAATTCCAACCGGGCGACTTGCTGCACGAAATATTGATCATGTGGATTTGTATTTGCAAAAAATGATGATTTACGAAGATAGTATTCAAAATCCACCGGAATTATGGAAGAAGAATATTATGCATTTTAGTGGAGGTTCGTCAAAGGGGGAGCAAGAACGTATTGCAAAATATTTGAAAAAGTATAAGAAGATTGCTATCGATACTTTATTTGGTGCCAATGTGGTTACTATTGAGAAAACGACTACCGACCCAATTCAAATTAATCAATCCGATTTGATTAAGAATTACATTAATAATGGAGTTTCTTTAATGACTTTCTTTGGTCATGCTGCTGGAATTGGTTTTGATATTAGTATTGATAATCCAAGTGAATACAATAATTATGGGAAGTATCCTTTTCTTATTGCCAATTCGTGTTATGCAGGAGATATATTTCAAGTAACACATACGGGGGCGATTAACTCTAGTGAGGAATTTATTTTGATTCGTGATAAGGGAATGATTGGCTATTTAGCCTCCGTTACACCAGCTTCAGAGCCTCCATTAGATGCGTATTCAACGGCTTTTTATAAAGGTTTTTCATATAAATATTATGGTAAACCTGTAGGTTTTATTATCCAAAAGATTATTGAGGAAATTCAGTCACCAAGCATTATACAGAAAGAAATATGTATGGAAATGACCCTGCATGGCGATCCTGCATTAAGATTAAATTCAACTTATAGACCCGATTATTTTATCAATCAGAAGTCGGTGTTTTATGACCCTGCCGATGTAACTACGGCAGTTGATAGTTTCGATTTTCATTTGGTGATTTCCAATAGAGGACGAGCCGTTTCCGATTCGATGATTGTATCTATCCGTAGAAAATTCCCAGTTGATTCGGTAAAAGTTATGAGCTATCAATATCGCATTTCAGGCACAAGATATAAGGATACTATTGTGATAAAAATGCCTGTGAATCGTGCTGTAGGAGTAGGTTTGAATACGTTTACCATAGAGGTTGACCAAAACTCGGAAATAGCGGAGCTTGATGAAACCAATAATAAACTGATTACAACACTTAATATTAAGTCAGCTGATTTGACACCTGTTTATCCAGCTGAATTTGCGATTGTTCCGAATAGTCAAATTAAATTGAAAGCTTCAACTTATTATCCTTTTACTAAATTGAAAACCTATGTTTTTGAAATAGACACCACGGATAAGTTTAACAGCCCGTTAAAGGAGGTGGGAAAAGTAAATAGTTCTGGAGGAATTATAGAATGGCAGCCCAATTTGGTTTTTACAAATAAGATGGTGTATTATTGGCGTGTAAGTATTGACTCCAATGCCACAACAGATTATAATTGGCGTGAAAGTTCATTTCAATATATTCCAGGACAAAGAGGATGGTCGCAAGCACACTTTTTTCAATATAAAAACGATAGTTACCAATTTGTAAAATATTTAGATAATAGTCGAAAATTTGCATTTGTAAATGATAAACAGGTTATTACGGCTCAAAATGGAATTTATCCAAATATTCCATGGACAGAAATATGGTTGAAATTTAATAATTCAATTTATTCTCTTTGGACTTGTTTAGGCCCTGTTCAGGATGGATTAAAGTTTTTTGTTTTTGATCCAATTACTGCTAAACCTTGGTTAAGTCAACCAAGTACTACAAGTATAAAATGGGGGACATATATGAATGTTCATTGTAAAACCTATCCGATATCTGAAATAGAATTTCCTACAACAAGTACCACAAATCAACCTCCGGGAAATACCTCTTTGGTTAAAGACTCTGTGTGGTGGCAATATACAGCCGATTTCTTAGCTAAAATACCGATTGGTCATTATGTTATGATGTATTCAGATGCTAAATCAAATATTGAGAATTTGCCAGAATATCTATATAAATCAATTGATACTCTTGGATTTAATGTGCGTTCGTATAGTAATAACAGACCTTTTATTTTATACGGACGAAAGGGGTATGGTCCTATTAATATGGTAATGGGTTCTCAGTCCACAGATATCGTTTTACTAAAAGATAGTATTTCTCCCAATTGGAATGAAGGTTATGTGAAGTCGCCTATTATTGGTCCTGCAAAAAAATGGGGCTCATTGCATTGGAAACAGAACTCGGTTGAAGCCGTTTCGTCTGATTCGGTTTACCTTGAATTAATAGGAATAAAATGGGATGGAACTCATGATACGATTATTAAATCCATTCCACCTGATTCAGCTGATATCTTAATGTTGAATAATAGAATGGATGCAAGCATCTATCCCTATTGTCAGATGAAGGTTTATATGAAAGATGATTTGAACCGTACACCTGGTCAAATGGATTTTTGGCAGATTTATTATGAGGAGGCTCCTGAATTGGCTTTGGCTCCAAAGATTAATATGAGTTTTTATGCCGATACTATTATGCAAGGCGATAGTATTCGTATGAAGATTGCCTATGCCAATATTAGTGATGTAGATGCCGATAGTTTATTGGTAAATTATTGGATAAGTGATATTAAACAAAATATTTATCCTCTACCTGAAAAACGATTGTCAAAGGTGTTGAAGAATGGACATATTGTTGACACGATAGTGGTAAATACAACCAATTTGTACGGACAGTGTTATTTGCATATTGATATAAATGCTTTTAATATGCAAAAAGGTCATTTTGATCAATTGGAACAAACACATATAAATAATGTTGCAGATTATCCATTTTATGTAAAACGAGATGAAACCAATCCACTGTTGGATGTTACCTTTGATGGTGTTCATATTATTGATGGTGATATTGTTTCGGCAAAGCCGGAAATACTTATTTCGTTAAGAGATGATAGTAAACTGCGAGCGATTGACGATACAGCAAGCTTTAAGGTTTATATAAAGTCGGAAAACGATGTTGATTACAAGTATATATCTTTTAAAGATGCTGATGTTTTAGAGTTTATTCCTGCCGATTTGCCTGATAATACCGGGCAAGTAATCTATCGTCCTAAATTTGCAGATGATGGAGAATACGAGCTAATGGTTCAAGCCCGTGACGCTTCAAACAATCAGTCGGGGAAAAATAATTTGGATAATTTCTATATTAAATTTAGAATCATTAATAAATCAACCATTACGGAAGTGATGAATTGGCCAAATCCGTTTTCAACAAAAACCCATTTTGTATTTACATTAACAGGTTCGCAGTTGCCCGACTATTTCAAAATTCAAATTATGACGATTACGGGAAAAGTAGTTCGCGAAATCGATATGGATGAATTAGGTCCATTACATATTGGGCGCAATATAACGGAATATGCCTGGGATGGACATGATGACTTTGGAGATCAGCTGGCTAATGGCGTTTATCTTTACCGTGTGGTTACCAAACTAAATGGAGAGGATATTGAGCTAAATCAAACCAAGGCATCGGAGTACTTTACTAAGAGTTTTGGCAAGATGTATTTGATGCGATAAAAATGATGAAGCGAATAATCCAAACTCTTAAAGCTTATCCTTTGACAGTGCTTTTCGTGTTGTGGAGTTTGGTGCAGTTTCTTTTGTTTTTTCGTTATGGTTTTGTTACGGATTTTGAAGGTCTGAAATACCAAAATGATGCACATTTATTGATGGAACAATTCCTTATAAATCCACAAAGAGTATTTTATGCAAGCTACTCTATTGTGGTGGCACTCTTATTAGAAATAGGAATTGGCTATTATGCCGTTTTAATTTTTCAACTAATAGTAAATGCTTGGGCAAGCTATTTGTTTTTTACGCTTCTCGCTAAATTGTTAAATTCAAATGTTGCATTAATTACCACCGCTTTTCTTATTGTTAACGTACAGTTGCAGATGTGGAATTTTCATCTGTTTACCGAAGCATTATTTATTAGTGCAATAATTATCTATATGTATGTAGTATTTACATTTGATTATAAAGTGTTGGACTATATTAAGCTTTTTCTATTATTGATATTTCTTTCTTATTTACGTCCTATCGGTATATCATTAGCAATACCAGCTGTTTTCTTCTTTGGGGTGAAAATGCAGAAAGAATGGAGGGTAAATATTTTAGTAGTTATGTTATTAATTGCCGCTGTTATTATTCAGTTTTTTATAATGCTTGCTTTAAGAGATAATTTCAGTGAGTTTTATTCTGTTGCTACGAAAAAGGTGTGGATTATTGGAGCATATAATACAGTAGATGACTATCGGCAACTTTCCTTTTTGCCCGATTTTTTAAAAGCTATATTTTTACGTTTTGTTTATTATTTCTCTATGCTTAGACCATACTATTCCCTTTCTCATAATTTATCTGAAGTATTATTTTATCCTGTTTATGCTTTGTCCTTATATGGCGTTTTCGGTTTGTATAAAAACAGTCCTTCTCGTTTTTTCTTTATTATAGTTACAATTGGAATTTTTTCAGTTTTCACAATATTAAGTCATGTTAATTACCATGGACGTTATATTAGTCCTATCTTACCTATGTTTTTATTTATTGCTGCTTTTGGGATTGAAAATTTTCGAACAAGAAGTATAGGATAATTAGTAAACGCTGTTTTTAAATAGGTAAAAAACAACCTTCTCTAGCCCACTTCCATTAATAATTGATATGTTTTATAAAAATCAGTTTGTTTTATAAATTGCAATATATCAATATTAAAACCGACATTAAACGACAACAAACGAATGTTAAACGATAGTAAATGTTTATTAACCAAGTCGTGAATACCCACCGATATACTTTTGCCTCAGAATCAATCACAAAACCGATTGGTCGAAAAAATTGAATTAAATCAATAATATTTATAAATAAAAATTAAAATCATGAAAAATTTAAGAAACAATGTACGCTTAATTGGACGTCTAGGAGTAGATCCCAAAGTAACCAAATTCGAAAATGGAAAGCAAGTAGTAAGTATGCGTATTGCAACAGATGAGAGTTATAAAAACAAAGAAGGTGAGCGCGTGGAAAATACCCAATGGCATAATTTGGTGGTGTGGAATGGTCTTTCAAAAGTAGCCGAGAAGTATCTCAAAAAAGGAATGGAAATTACCGTGGAAGGTCGTTTGGTGCACCGTAGCTACGAAGATAAAAATGGTAAAACCGTTTTCGTAACCGAAGTAGAGGTGCATGATTTATTAATGATGGGTAAGAAAGTATCATAGGGAATCAGTATGCTAATCGTTGTCCCTTCGTCATGCTCAGGAACCTTTCAGTGAAAACAATTTACACAAACTTGATCACTGAGCTTAACTAGGTCACTGAGCTTGTCGAAGTGAACACTAAAAAGAACTCAAATTAAAAAATAAACAATCAAAATAAGTAATCATGAAAAATTTAAGAAATTCAGTACGGTTAATTGGACGTTTAGGTGAAGATCCAAAAGTGAACAAATTCGCAAACGAGAAACAAGTAGTAACATTTAGCCTGGCTACCGATGAAGGCTATATGAAGGATGGCGAAAAAGTGGAAGACACGCAATGGCATAATGTGGAAGTTTGGAACGGACTTTCTAAGGTAGCTGAAAAGTACCTCAAAAAAGGTCAAGAGGTTGCCGTGGAAGGTCGTCTAGTACATGAGAGCTATGAAAAAGATGGCGAAACCCGTTATTACACCAAAGTGGTTTTGAATGATATCTTACTTCTTGGAAAGAAAGAAAACTAAAAATCGAAACTCAAAGGGCAGCTTAATCAGTACGGATTGAGCTGTCCTTTTTTATTAAAAAGTGAAAGATGGGAAATCAAATTATTAACCTGAGTTCGATGTAAGTTTTGTTCACAGTTTCAGATAATTAGTTCATATACGACTCAAATTTACGATGGACTATCGAGATAATTCGAGTATATTTGGGGAAGTATATGGGCTAATTATCGAAATTTATATAAAAAAGTCAATAGCAAACCATCTTC
>QNXT01000114.1 GCA_003973505.1 Bacteroidota bacterium | reverse complement strand
CTTCTTAGTGCCTTCGTGGCTTTGTGGCTATTGTTCAACATCCTGCCACCATGACTTTAAGACTCTGTTTTACTTTCAAACATAACAGTCAGATATTCCGAAATATAAAACATGCAGTATAGGTGAAACTTCAGTTATATTAACACATTACCTCCAATTTCGGTTTTGTTAAGGTTTTTGTATCAAAAACGCATTACAAAACCTATCTTCTACAATCAATTAACTCTCTTTAATCTAAACATTTCGCCCCTATGGGGCTCCTTTTTTTTTACAAAATAGCCCTTTTCTTTTTCAGTATATATTTTTACGTATTCTCCTATATAATAGTTAGTTACACCTTACAGGTTATTGACATTTACAACTTTCCAAAAGTTGACCACAAATCATTATCTAAATATTATCAGACAGTTAGGTTTTAAGAAAAAGAACTTTTGGAAAGTTTACCGAAGTAGTGTTATACAAAACCACACCCAAAATAAATCAACTAAGCTGTGGATAATTCCCTAATTTTGCGCTATGGATCAAATCAGAAAATACTTCCCCGAACTTAGTCATCAGCAGTTGGAAAAATTTGAAATGCTTAAGCCATTTTATGAAGAATGGAATGCAGCTATCAATGTAATTTCACGTAAGGATATGGACTCTTTTTATGAGCGTCATGTACTACATTCTATGGCCATTGCCAAGGTAATTCGTTTTAAGAAAAGGACGGAGATATTGGATATTGGAACTGGAGGTGGTTTCCCAGGCATTCCTTTAGCTATTATGTTTCCCAAGGCCAACTTTCATTTGATAGATTCCATTGGCAAGAAAATAAAGGTGGTAAAAAATGCCATTGGTTATTTGGATTTGAAAAATGCCAAGGCCGAGCAAATTCGCGCCGAACAGATTCATAAATCCTATGATTTTGTGGTGAGTCGTGCCGTAACAGCACTACCAAAATTCAATCAATGGGCTTCCTATAAAGTTCGTAAAAAGGGAGGATTTAACGATATTCCTAATGGAATTCTTTACCTCAAAGGCGGTGATTTTGATGATGAATTAAAAGAAATAAATCGACCAAATAAGGTATATCCCATTAGCGATTTTTATGATGAGGAGTTTTTTGAGACCAAGTTTGTGGTTTATATTCGATAAAAAAATAGCCGCCAATACGCAAATTTCATTCGCATATTAGCGGCTATTTAGGTTCTATTCTAGATTCTACTAAAAATCCTTACGGAAACAACGCTTGCGTTTATGCTGAATATGCTCGTAATTTTTCCAGTTTTTAATTGCTCGATCGTTGGTTTCAAACATACCTGTTGTTTCAATATACTTTAAGCCATGTTTTACCATTTCTTCTTGTATTTCAGCTTGTAGAATAACTGCTGCTCCCGTAGCATGATATTCCTTCAAAACCCCCGTCAGCATTTGGTCCATGGTATCCACACCTTTTCCCTTTTGCGCTTTCAATAGATAGGTAAATCCCAAAGGAAATAAACTGCCTTTGGCTTTTTGCATGGCTTTAGAAAGACTTGGCATACCCACAATAAATCCAATGGGCGTTTCCTCTTTGAAAACCATTTTTACAAAATTGGGATTCAATACATTTAGGTATTTATTGGCATAAAAATCGGCCATTTTATCAGTAAAACGCGATACAAAAGGAAGCACATCAAAAGAGCCATTTAATATATGGAATACATCATGAATATAGGGTTTCAGCTCATCAGCCGACTTAAACTCTTTCACGGTAAGTCCGTAACGTTTTTTCACAATATCAGCACCACGCTTGGCTTTGTTTTGTGCACGTTCGCCTAGGGTTAAGCGAAATTCTACCCAATCAATTTCTTTTACATAGCCCAAGTCTTCAATCATCTTTTGATAATAAGGCATATGATACTCCGAAGCTATGGATGGTAGATAATCGAAACCTTCAATAAGCAAGCCTTGATGATCTAAATTACTAAATCCCAAAGGACCATAAACGCCTGTCATTCCCTTTTCTTTCACCCAGGATTCAGCTGTTTCGATGAGTTTTTTTGCCACCTCAAAATCGTCGATGGACTCGAAACGGGTAAAACGCCCCATATTCTCATTCACCTCCTCGTTATACTTATGATTGATAATAGCTCCTATGCGTCCCACTACTTTACCCTCTTTTTTTGCTACCCAAAAAGCGGCATCACAGAATTCATAAGCAGGATTATAGTCCTCTTTCAACATCTTCACTTCATCATCCTTAATGGGCGGGACCCACATCGGACTGTTTTTATAAAGTTTAAAAGGAAAATCAACAAATTCCTTAAAATCCTTTTTACCATTTAGTTCAACAATCTCTATACTCATAATATCTTTATTTTCATCTATTTGAAAAAGCCACTTATTATTTTTTGAAAATCGGCATGCAACACTCCATTAAAAGCGAGTATCTGCTTTCCAAAAATAAAATCGTCGCCCCCGTTAAAATCACTAACTTTTCCTCCCGCTTGTTTTACAATAAAGCTTCCTGCTGCCACATCCCAGGGACTTAAACCATATTCGAAAAAGCCATCCATACGACCACAAGCAACATAGGCTAAATCCATAGCGGCAGAGCCTAAACGACGCACACCTCGAGTGTTTTGCATGCACCATTTGAAGGTTTCCATATATTCATCCAACTGTTTATAATCGGTATAAGGAAAACCAGTAGCCAATAAGGCATTATCCAAATCCAGAGTGTTTGAGACCGTTATGGGCTGGAAATTAAGAAAAGCCGGACTTTCGTCCCATGCGTAAAATACCTCCTCTGCATTAGGGTCGTAAATAACACCAAGCACTATTTCATCTTCTTTCTTCAAGGCGATACTTATACAAAAAGGAGCTAAGCCATGAATAAAATTGGTGGTTCCATCCAAAGGATCAACAATCCAGTTAAACTGATCGCCCTGCTTGCTAGAGGTTCCCTCTTCTGCAATAAATCCTGCTGGAGGAAAAATACCTGAAAGCCCTTCAACAATATACTTTTCAGCCGTTTTATCCACATAAGTAACGTAATTGTGCTTGCCTTTGGACTCAATATCTCCACTACTTAGCTTTCCCTTTTCTTCCATGAGATACTCACCCACCTGCTGGCTCATTTCAACCACTTGCATGCAGATTCCTTCAAGATTCATCATTTGTTTCCTCTATTAATTTAAGATAACAAAAATACGGAATAATTGAGTTGATGTGGAAGTTTATTTTGGAAGTTGGAAGTTGGAAGTCCGAAGTCCGGAGTCCGGAGTCCGGAGTCCGAAGACGGAAGTGGGAAGTTGGAAGACGGAAGACAGAAGTCCGAAGTGGGAAGACGGAAGTGCGAAGTCACTATACAACGAAAACGCCTTCTTTATTTAGTTGAAGTAATTTCACCTCTTGAATGGTATTTTCAAGTTCAGCTTGAAAAGGGGTAATTACCTTGATATAATTTTCTGTCCAACCCGACATCATTCCGTTTTGCACTTCTGATTCCCAAAGCACTTTGCGAGTAGTTCCTATATTTTCTCTATAAAACTGCATACGTTTGCGCTCCGACAGTTCGTGCAATATTTGACTACGTTTTTTCTTTTCACCGGGTTTTAACACATTCTGCATCCTTAATGCGTTCGTGTTTTCGCGTTGCGAATAGGTAAATACATGCACATAGGAAATGGGTAAATCGGCGATAAATTGTTTCGTTTGTGCAAAGTCATCTTCGCTCTCGGTAGGGAAGCCCACAATTAAATCAGCTGCAATGCAAGCATCAGGCATTAGTGATTTTATCTTCTCAACCCGACCTGCATAAAGGGCTGTATCGTAGAAGCGTTTCATATCCTTAAGTGTTTTATCACAACCACTTTGCAAAGGCAAATGAAAATGAGGCAATAAGACATTCGATTTAGCAACCAACTCGATAATTTCATCCGTAAGTAACTCTGGTTCAACTGAAGAAATACGAATACGTTCAATGCCTGGCACTTTTTCTAAAGCCACTAATAAATCATAAAAACTTTCATTGCTTCCTTTACCAAAATCTCCAATATTTACGCCGGTAAGAATAATTTCTCGTGTATCGGAACGACCTACTTCCTCAGCTTTGGCAATAGTTTCGGCAACACTTCCCGACCGACTACGTCCACGAGCAAAAGGAATGGAACAATAGGTGCAAAAGTGGTCGCAACCATCCTGCACTTTTAAGAACGAACGGGTGCGACTGGTGGAATAAGCGGGTGAAAACAGCTTACTTTTAGCCAGGTTCAAAACATGCACTTCGGCAGCTCTCTCGCCCTCAGGATTGGATAAGTATTCAGGCAGATTAAATTTATCTTCATTACCTAAAATCAAATCTACTGCTTCAAACTTTGCCACCGTTTCCGGTTTTATTTGTGGAAAACAGCCCATCATTGTCACCTTAGCATTGGGATTCCGCTTTTTAGCTTGCTTGGCCGCCGTTTTACATTTTTTCTCTGCCAAGCCTGTAACCGAACAAGAGTTAATCACATAATAATCGGCCTCCTCCTTGAAGTCCACAATCTCGTATTCTGATTTGGGAAACATACGAGCGATGGTGGAAGTCTCAGAGAAATTGAGTTTGCAACCTAAAGTATGAAATGCGATTCTTTTTTTCATTTAATTACAGCTACAGTATTCCTTTAATTTCCAGCAATGTATTCACCTCAAAAGTAGGTTTGAAACCACTTTTATCTCTAGTAAAATTAGTCCATATTTGGCCCATTCCCACACCAGCAGCACCTTTGATATCGGTATCGATATCGTCTCCAATCATCAAACAATCCTCCACATTAGCCTTAGCCAAATGCATAGCATATTGAAAGATTTTTGGATGAGGTTTCTTTACGGGAGTGGTTTCTGATATAATCACTTGCTCGAAATAGGGCTCCAATTTCGACTCTCGAAGTTTTACGGTTTGTACTTCTTCGAAACCATTGGTGATAATATGCAAATGATATTTGGGTTTTAGATAATCCAAAAGCTCGAAAGTCCCATCAAAAAGATGCGTCTTTAACGGGCTCCATTCCACATATTTCTTAGCCATTTCCTCAGCCAGCGCTTTATTCTCGATACCATACTCAAAAAGTGTTTGGTAAAAACGTTGAAAATTCAAGAACTCCTTATCTATTTTCCCTTCGCGGTACAAATCCCACAGATCGTGATTTACACTACGATAAGTAGAAAAGAATTCATCAAAATCTTTTACCCCATTTCGCCTAAGCTTAAGCACTCGATACATATCGCGAAATACCTCTTCAGAGTTTTTCTCGAAATCCCACAGGGTACGATCGAGGTCGAAGAATAGGTGTTTATATTTGGTCATCGTTTTTAATCTATCTCTTAATCCATGTTTTGTCATGCTTTTTGCAAAGCAAAAATGCACGCCTAAACAATTTACTTCATTACTTATTTCACTACAGGTTAAAACCCACAGCAACAAATATCTAAAAGCTCTTGGCTAAATAATTATTAAATAAGGACACAAAAACAGCATAAAGCCATCTTTGACAATTCGTTTAATACTCCTTAATTATCCCATAGATAGAATCACGTTCTACAGGCACACGACCCGCATCCTTAATCATCTTCACCATATCATCCGTAGTCATGCTAGGAGCTTGATCTTCTGCTCCGGCCAATGAGTATATCTTAGTAGAATCATTAATGGTTCCATCAAAATCATCTACACCAAAAGACAATAATAATTGTGAGATATCTTTACCAATCATCGGCCAATAAGCCTTGATATGCGCAAAATTATCAAGGAAAATTCTTGAAATAGCATAAAGCTTAATATCCTCAATAATTGACACTTCGCCCAAATAACTTAGTTCATTATTCTCTTTTTTATATTTCAAAGGAATAAACACATTAAAGCCTCCGGTACGATCTTGAAGCTCACGTAAACGATTTAAGTGTTCTACTCGATGATAGGCATTCTCGATATGACCATAAAGTATGGTGGCATTTGTAGGAATTCCCAATTTATGAGCTTGCTCATGCAAATACAACCATTCCTCGCCCGTATCCTTATGTGGGCAAACTTTCTGACGAATTTCTTCATCAAAAATCTCAGCTCCTCCACCAGGAATCGAATCCAAACCATATTCTTTCAATGCAGCCAAGCCCTCCGGAATAGTCATCTTCGATTTCTTAGCTATAAAACTAATTTCCACAGCCGTAAAAGCCTTAATATGCACATCAGGCCGGATCTTTTTTATATCTTGAAAAAACTTACCGTAATAATGCAAATCCCAATGAGGATGGACTCCTCCCACAATATGCACTTCGGTAATTTCATCACCCATTTTGGCAATTTTATCCAACATTTGTTCC
>QNXT01000005.1 GCA_003973505.1 Bacteroidota bacterium | reverse complement strand
TTAATAACCTGAGTTCGATGTAATCTTTGCTCACAGTTTCAGATAATTAGTTCATATACGACTCAAATATACGATGGACTATCGAGATAATTCGAGTATATTTGGGGAAGTATAAGGGCTAATTATCGAAATTTATATAAAAAAGTCAATAGCAAACCATCTTCGTACTAAATACCACTCGAAATAGCCCGCTATTCCTTCGTGATATTTAGCAGCAAATCTGCTCTGCTATTGACTTTCTGTGAGTGAAATCTTACGTCGAACTCAGGTTAATAGATAAAGGGTTCGAGAAAAGCAAGGAAAAGAAAGGCTTTATAATCTTTTTTCTCAGGAAGTATGGGTATTTTTAAAAGCCACGCAAGACCTATAAGTAGGGCAGAGGAAACGACTAAACGGATGAAAATGGTTGTAAGTGGATCGTAATATTGATACACAATTTTTATCCACACAAAGGACATCCCCCAAAAGAGCATCGCAAGGAAAGCAAAAATGTAGGTTGTAACTAAACTTTTGGGTTTGACTTCTTTGTTTGACACGATGTCGTTTAGGATTTATGTTAAACCAATCATTTACATTAATTCGCTCTTTATCAATAAAATTGCGATGTGTAAACTCATTGGTCGAAGCATCATATACATAGTCTTTACTCCACTCCTCGTGATGAATTGATATTTCCTCAATGGCATTGCAAATTGTATCTAATTCGGCATTTGTCATTGTAGGATGCACTGAAAGACGAACTGAACCGGGCTTTTCTGATAAATCGCCTTCGTCAATTTTATCCGTAATACGACGTGATTCTTCGTAAGAAATACCTAATAAAATATGGCCATAAGTTCCGGCACATGCACAACCGCCTCGCACTTGTATTCCAAATCGGTCGTTTAACAGTTTAACAACCAAATTATAGTGTACATCATCAAGGTAGAATGAAACAGCACCAACTCGTTCCTTTACGTCGCCAGCCAAAATATTCATTCCTTTGATTTTGCTAAAACGCTCAAAAACAATATCCATCAATTCGTGCTCGCGTTTGCGAATATTTTCAACACCCATTTGCTCTTTTAGCTCAATCGCAAGAGCTGTTTTTATGGCTTGTAAAAAGCCGGGTGTACCTCCATCTTCACGAGCTTCTATATTATCCGAATATTTATACTCTCCCCATGCATTAGTCCAATCAACAGTGCCTCCTCCGGGTTGGTCAGGACAATCATTACTGTATAAATCTTTATTGAAAAGCAGTACGCCTGATGAACCAGGACCTCCAAGGAATTTATGAGGTGAAAAGAAGATAGCATCGAGAGATTGTAGTTTGTTCTCAGGGTGCATATTGATATCAACATAAGGGGCTGAAGCGGCAAAATCTACAAAACAAAGTCCTTCATTCTCATGCATTATCTGCGCCATTTCGTGGTAAGGCGTTTCGATACCCGTAACATTGGAACAAGCTGTAAATGAGCCTATTTTTAGTTTACGGTCTTTATACTTTTCTACTGTTTTTCGAAGTTTGTCTAAATCAATATTTAAATCGTCACCTGCTTCAATCATCACCACATCGGCATTGGTTTCGTACCATGAAGTATGATTTGAATGGTGTTCCATATGGGTAATAAAAACAACGGGGCGATCTTTTTTCGGTGTGCATGTTTTTGTTTTATGGTCAAAATCAGCACAGTTTTTCAACCCTAAAATACGTTGTAGTTTATTAACAACGCCTGTCATTCCAAAGCCTGCATTAATCAAGATGTCATTTTCGCAAGCATTTACATGATTTCGAATGATATCTTTAGCGTGATGATAGGCCTTAGTCATAATTGTGCCTGTTTCGCTGGTTTCGGTGTGTGTATTGGCAACAAATGGCCCAAAACGATTTGAAATAATATCCTCAATATCTTTGTATAAACGTCCACTGGCAACCCAATCGGCATAAATCATTTTTTGTTCACCATAGGGAGTTGTAAATGTTTGATTATGACCTATTGTACGCTCTCTAAACTTTTCGAAATATTGCTCCATTATGTAGATTTATTTTGTGAGTATTGTTTCGCAAATGTACATTTTTTTGTCTGAAAAAACGGGCTTATTTTATGAAATATATTGAAAAGGGCTAAGTTCTATTCCTCACCACTTTTTCAATGGTTTTTCACCCCAACCCTAAAGGTAGAAACCATTGAAAAAGCAAGATTTATTTTTGCTTTTTGGTAAGAATAACAATACTTCGGTAAACTTTCCAAAAGTTCTCTTTGTCAAAATGTAACTGTATGAAAATCACGAGATAATTATTAAACGCTAACTTTTGGAAAGTTCTATTTATCAATAAGATAAAAAATATAACGAACTAACAGAAAAAATGCTGTGACAATTAGAATTTAGCTTTGAAAAGTTAATATTCTTCCATCATAACACTCTTAAACTGATTCATAGTATGCCTGAAAGCAGGATCGGTGTATGGGTATTTGCTTGCAGGAGTTTTCGAATAGAGTAATTGCATCAAATAGCGAGCATGGTCTTTGTCGTTTTCTCTTGACCAATCGTAGTATATTCTCATGGCAATGGCATAGCGAATACTATTGGCTATATGCAGTTCATTTACGGAGTTTTGATTTACTAATGGAAATAGATTGAGCAATTTTTCTGCTAATTCATCAAATGCTTTGTCTTGCATTTCCGTTTTGTCCAAAGGATTTAAGTAATCCAATGCTATTTGATTTTCCAAATTTCTTTGAAGATTGTAATATGATGACCATTCAACACCTTTTGTAAAATAGATGGGTCTTTTAAACTCATTTTCTATAATGATATTATGCATAGCGATATCTCCGTATAGTAGGTAATAAGGATTGCTTCCACGAGATTGAAAATTCCATGAATACACTTTATCCTTATGATAAATAGGGATGTTTATCAGACTATCACTAAATTTTACTAAAATAAAATTCTTCTCATTCTTTTCTGCTGGAGTAAAGTGAAGAATGGATTGTGTATTAAGCATTTGCTGATACCATATAGTATTGAGAAGTCCTAAATCGGTAATGGCAATATCGGGTCGAACCGACTTTATATTCTGGACATAAAGCAAATTCCAAAAACTATCATCGCCATAGGAAAATAATATGGTCTTAGGGGCACATTGTTCAAGTACAATTTGATAATAAGCCGATAGAAACGGACTAAAGCCACCACGCGTACTACCTTGTTGAAATGCCCACAGCATGGAGTCGGTTTGTTGATGGTATTGGTAACGAAGTGCTAAAGCGCCCCATTCAGACGTGATTTTTGAATAAGGACTGAGTGCAAGTTTGGGCTTAAATGCAGAATCAATTTCAATTACTTTTTCCATCTCCGAACTTGCTTTGATGCATAAATCCTTATTTCGATAGGGAAGTGTTTTGGCATCTTTGGCATTTTTTCCACTATAAGCATAGCCCAAATAATAATGTGCTCGAGCATTTTTAGGCATTAGCTTGACTGCTTGTTCCAAAACCTTGATGGCTTTTGAATAATCGCGATTTGTTAAAGGCGAGTCAAAAACCTTTATTCCTTCTACTAAGAGACTGTCAAATAGCTCTTGTTGAGAGTTGTTTTGTTGGGCATGGAGAAAATGCAACGAAAAAAGCAATGGGATTATAAAAATGATACGATGCATTGGTTTAGAGTTTTGTTCCACATTTTTTGCAAAAAAGAGCATCGTCATCATGTTCATTGAAGTTGCAATTGCTACAAGACTGCGTATTGGTAATTGGTGGTTTTTGCTTGCTTTGTGACATAAAATCAGAAGTGATAATTCCAGTTGGCACGGCAATTACTGCATAACCCAAAAGCATAACAAAGGATGCAATGCTTTGTCCTAAAACGGTAATGGGGGCAATATCGCCATATCCCACAGTGGTAAGCGTTACGATGGCCCAATAAATACTTCGTGGAATGGAAGTAAAACCCGATTCGGCACCTTCCACAATATACATTACAGATCCTACAATAGTAACTGTGATACTTACAAACAGAAAGAATACCCCAATTTTATGCCTCGAAGCTTTTAAGGATTGCAATAATCTATTTGATGCTCCTACAAACTGTACTAGTTTCAATACTCTGAAAACCCTTAATAAACGGAGCATTCGGATGATGGCCAAATAATGCGTTCCCGAAAAAATAAGAGCGATAAAAGTGGGTAGAATACTGAGTAAATCGATGATGCCGTAAAAACTAAAAATATAGGTTTTGGGTTTGTCGATGGTATAAATCCGAAAGAAATACTCAATGCTAAAAATGATGGTGAAAAACCATTCAGCGTAGTAAAGAAAGCGTTTTACTTCTGGTGAATTACCTCGAATACTATCTTCGAAAACAACGGCAACACTTAATAAAATAAGAATAAGTAGAATGATATCGAAGGCTTTACCCGCAGGGGTGTCAGCCTCGAATATAATTTCGTGCAATCGTTTGCGCCAAGGAGCCATTCCTGGTTTTTCATCGTATCTTAATCGCATACCTTAGTTTTGTAATTTTACTCAAAACTACATAAAAATGCAATAGGGTGGAGGAAGAATGACCTTGCTTGAAAATAGCAGAAACTAAATTTTTTCAAAATCACTTTCCGAAATCCATCCGATGCTACCATTGGCAAGCTTTATACGATGCCAATTTTTCAATTTATCCATTAATTGCACTTTCGTTCCCTGATGAATTACAAAGATGGTGTTTGCGTTATCATTGGGCGAACTTTTTACATTTACCGTAGGTGTAAACACAATGGCTGTATTATGCGAATGAAGAAGTTTGCTACTGTTATAGCCATAAACTCCAGATATAATGCTAAGGAATAAGAATAGAATGCTCAAATAGAATGCGAATTGTTTCCTTGCTTTTGAACGCGTGGTAAAAAAGATTATTAAGAAAATAAGAAGGATGCTATAGCTTATAATATTTACATACATCCATTGTTTTTCATTGAAAAACAGTAAGGATTTTTTCCACCATGTTTTAAGGAAAAACTCTGGAACAGCCTCGATTTTATCAGCTACTTTAGTATTCGCTAGTGCAAGATTATAATTAATATCGGGGTTATTGGGCTCCAATTTTTTTGCTTTTTCGTAATAAAGAATGGCCTTAGGAATTTCTCCTTTCTTATACCATGCATTACCCAAATTATAGTATAATTCAGCCGACTCGAGATTCATGCTAACAATGGAATCGAGCAAAATAATCGTTGAATCATAGTTTCCTTGTTCGTATTGCTTGTTTGCGTTATTGAATAGTCCTTTTGCACCATCAGCAAATATTAGCATTGGAATAAACAAAAGCAAAAGGAATAGGCTTGTTTTTGTATTTTTCATTATTTCAAAGATTTTTCGATTTTACTAATAATTTTTAATGCCTGATCATAAATCTGTTGCATGCCATCTGATTGGGCACTTGGTGCATATCGAGCAAATTCACAGTTGTTTAGTATGCTAATTATTTCCTCAATAATTTCAGGATTAACTCCTTTGCTGTTGAGGCGTTCGCGAGCTGTATCCATTGAGAGTTCAGCAAGACTTATATTAAATTTATCAGAAATATAGCCCCAAAGCACTTTTGAAATTTCTTCATAAAAGCCCGTTTTATTATCCGAAGCAAGTAATTTCTTAGCATTTTTAAGTCGTTTACGGGCAATTTTTGTAGCCTTTTTATTTCTCATCAAACTTGTATCAGCCTGGGCTTTTGCATTCTTTTTGTAAAAAATAATAAATAGAATCGCAAATAGGGGAGCGATAATCAGGTATAATAAATGCCCAAATGAATTGAAGTATTTTTTATCAATAGGCTCTAATTTGTTATTGCCTTGCATTATATAATGAATGTCTTTGCCAAGGTACTTTATCTCGTCACGGTTTACATTACTGGAGTTTACACCTGTAAAGCTTTCAGCTGTTCCTTTTCCTACTTTTATAAAAAATGTGTCAGAGGATAAGGTCTGATAACGTTCCAATCTTGGATTGAAAAAGCTAAAACTTACTGGTGGTATGGTGTAGTCGCCTTGGTTACGAGGGATAATCAAATATTCATAGGTTTTTGTACCCGACATACCCGAAGCGTCCGTATTTGACTTTTGTGATATTTTTGGGTCGTAAACTTCAAAATCGGGTGGGAAATTGGGCTTTGGAATTTCAAGTAATGAAATATTTCCCTGTCCTTTAATCTTTATTTTCAAATTAAAGGCGTCATTGGCTTGAAGTTCTGATTTATCAACACTGGCTTCCATGGTGAATGAGCCCACAAGCCCATTAAAATTAGCGGGTTTTCCAGCGGGTAATTCCTTTATATTAAGCTTTACTACGGGCGATTTAAGACTTAAGTTTTTATTAGTCTGATAGCGTACTTTATTCCCATACATCATTTGTTCTATTTGGTCTCGTGGTGGACGGGTTTTTATAATTTGAACCACAGCACCTAATTGAAAGGGACCAATTTCAAGTTTTCCTGTTTTTTGTGGAAATAGAATATACTTTTGTAAAACAACTACATTATATTGTTCACCATTCAGTGTTTCTCGGGTTAATTGCAAATCGCCAATATCAATACTTTCTTTCCAAAAACCTGTATAACTAGGTTCTTTCATATCCGTAATATTGGCAATGCGTTCTTTTGAATACAGCTTTTGAACCAAGATAATGGGCTCGCCTATGTATGCATTATGTTTGCTTACCAATGTGCGAACAAATACGCGTCCTTTGGCTGAAAATTCTTTAGGGTTTTCATTAGCAATGGCTTTCTCACTAGCAGCATTATAGGCATCGCCTTTGGCTTCCACTACTTTAATGGTTCTGCTATTGGATGTATAATTCTCACCATCAACAACTGCTCCCGCTTTTGGCAGCTCAAATGTTCCTTTTTTGCGAGCTCTCAAAAA
>QNXT01000142.1 GCA_003973505.1 Bacteroidota bacterium | reverse complement strand
AAATGAAAATGTTTGCTTTGGAAATCGACCGATAAATCGAATTGTGTTGCATTCTCATGATTCAAATCACGGTTTCCTTTTTCGTAGCGAATGGTGCCTTCGTGTACGCCATCCGATAAAAGCTCGGAACTCGTTGGAGCTCGAAATCCACTTGATACATTGCCTCTAAGTTTGAATTTATGTAGTCGATATACAGCCCCGGCTGAGTAGGTAATTCCTTGATAATTATGCGAAAACTCTTGAATATGCCCCGTTGTTTTGGTGTTAATATTTCTGTTGTCAAAACGAATTCCTGTTTGGAAAGTGAGTTTTTCTAAATCGATGTTTAGAAGTCCAAAAGCCCCAAAGTCTTTACTCTCGGCATCCGGAATCAATATTTCTTCTCCATTATTAACATTGCTTTGAATCATTCCTTGACTTCCAATCACAAAGTCGAAAATATTTTTATAAACGGGTGAATGCCAATTCAAATTATAAGTAAACGAACCGAGTTTTAATCCTAAAGCAGGATGATTCGTTTGCTCTTCAAACTCTTGACGGTAGTTGTGTGTATAGCCAAGGGTTAAACTCGTTTTCGACTCGCCTGTATAAAGCGTGTTCTGAAGACTTATGCTGTGATTTACAATATTTTGAAAGGGGAGTTCAAATTCCCGATTGTTTGACTCGCTATAGATATTGCTATCGACGATGCCAAAATCATTCTCCAAATAACTATACCTTAAATTTGAAACCAGATTCTTGGTGTTAAAGCCCAAGGCAATCTTCATGTTCTTCTCATCAAAGCGACTGTTAAAAACTCGTTTGCCATTGGGAACCTTATAGTCGGCCTGAGTAGAATATCCTCCAAAAAGGTTTAATTTAAGTGGTCCTTTATGAATTTTAAAACCCAAGTGATTTATGGAACCTAAAGTATTCGAAAGAAAACTTGTTTTCGCTTTTGCTTCAATGGTATTTTCATTAGCATAACGCTCATCGATAAAGAAAAGCACGCCACCCATAGCATCGGCTCCATAGAGTAAAGAGGCAGGACCTTTTATTACTTCAACGCTTTCGATTCCCACTTCGCCTACACCCAAACCATGCTCATCGCCCCATTGTTGGTTTTCAACTCGTATCCCTTGGGCATAAGTAACAATACGATTGCCTGTTAGGCCTCGAATTACGGGTTTGCCAATACCTGCCCCTGTTGTATTTTGGTCGATACCTGGAATGCTACTAATGGCCTCAGCCAAGGTGATAGGAGCGGTTCTTTGGAGACTTGCTATTTTCTTATGATCCACACTTACCACATTGTCGCCTTGTAATTTCCCGTCAGGAACCGATACCACCACTTCTTTTAATTGATAATGACTTTGCTTTAGGTAGAACTGCATTTTCTTTTTCGATTCCGTATTTATTACTTCATCAATACTTTCGTAACCAACATACGAAATTTGTATATGGAGTTTTTTAGGCGTGTCGTGTTCTAACTTAAATTCACCTTTCATATTGGTTACCGTTCCGGCCTTTAATTCGGGAAAATAAACTTGCGCATAGGCGATGGGTTCGTTTGTTGATTTGTCGATTACTTGTCCTGTAAATAATTGGGCTGTTGCAGTATGAAATACTAATAAAGCCAAAACTGCAAAATATATTTTTCTCATATCTAAAATACGATGTTTTTGATGGCGTTAATTGAAAAACCATCATTAATTATTAAATAAATGAATAAGGGGGAGTTTGTTTTAATTTGACTTTTGGTATGATTTCAATAACTTAATTCACAATTAGCATAGCTAATTATTATATGGAATAAGCATTAACCAATCCTTTTATAAAACAAACAGAAACAAGATATTTAGAGAAATGAAGGAGGCCCACGTAGGTGATTTGAAAACCGAGCTATTAACTCTGTGAAAAAGATTTTTCCTGGACTTAAATAAGCAATGATTCTTTCAAAAGGGGTAAGTAAAACGAAATCAGTAGCAAGTTCTTCCGTAACAAAAGGGTAGGAGCAAAAACTATGAGTCTTTTCATTATTTTGATACTGAAGGTTTTGTTTGCTAAAATCGTTTAAATGATGGTGAAAAAGAATATAATGCAAATTGTTCAACGACATGGGAAGCATCAGGGAGATAAATAATCCCCAACTTAAAATCAGCCGTTTGAAGTTTTGTTTTTTCACATTGCAAAATTAAGGTTTTTAGTAATGCTGTAGCGAATATGCTGTTAGTTTTATTTGGTGATTTTTTAAGTTGATAGGGGAAATGTTTATTAGCATATTAGCAGTTAAATATAATAATTGTTAAGAAGAAAAACTACTGTGCTATCGGCAAAACAAATATTCTATCTTTGTAGAATAAACAAATCATTTAAGTGAATGAGTCGTAATAATTTTACTTTTTATTTTTCCCTACTAAAAATATATCTTTTCTGGTTGGTGTTTTTTGCACTCGAACGTGTAATTTTTATAATTGTTGATTATGCAATGATTAAAAATAGTGGAGGAAGTGCCTTTGAAATACTTCAGGCATTTTGGTATGCTATTCCCTTAGATTTGTCGATGGCCAGTTATTTTGCAAGTGTTTCTTGGTTGATACTAAGTGTGCAAAATTTTTATAATCATCCTATTATCGATCGTGTGCACTCTGTTTTCCAAAATACTCTAATTATTATTAATTCCTTAATTGTAGTTGGAAATATCGGAATTTATCCAGAATGGAAAATGAAATTAAACTTTAAGGCTTTGGAGTACCTCACTCGACCAGCTGAAGTGCTTGAGTCGAATCAAACTTCTAAAACAATATTGGAATTGATTTTAATGATTGTTGTTTCTGCCTTTGGAATTTGGCTGTTCAATCGCTTTTATTTTAAAAGTACCCAATCGGCCAAACCCAATCTGATTTCAAAAATTGTATTTGGGACAATCGTTCCCATACTGATTTTTATTGCCATGCGTGGAGGTCTAAAAGAAATTCCAATCAGTCAGAGTCAATCCTATTATTGTCAGAAAGATGTATTGAATGATTTGGCTGTAAACTCCACTTGGAATTTAATGTATAGTACATTGAATACCATGGATATTTCGGATAAAAATATTTTCGAAACCTATGATAGTCAGACCGCTGAAGAAGAAGTGAAAAGGCTGCATCAGGTATCAAAGGATACTACAATCAACATACTAAATACGCCCAAACCCAATGTGCTTTTTATTATAATGGAGAGTTGGAGTGGCGATTTGGTGCATGCTTTGGGTGGTCGGGCAGGACTTACTCCTCGCTTCGATAGTTTAATTAGCGACGGTTATTTCTTTACTCACCTATATTCGAGTGGTAACCGGTCACAACAAGGCTTGGCTTCTATTTTGGGAGGATTTCCGGCATTGCCCATTACTACTTTGACGACCTCGCCCGAGAAAATGCGGCAAACTGCCACCATCACACGATTGTTTAATAAAGTGGGGTATCATTCTGCTTTTTACTATGGTGGTCAATTACGTTATGGAAATATTAAAGCGTATTTACTTCACAATCAGTTTCAAACTATTATCGAAGATGCTGATATAAGTAAGAAAATACCGCGTGGTAAATTAGGTATTCACGATGGATATATGTTTCCTTTTGTGATGGATAAACTGAATCATATCGAGCAACCTTTCTTTGTAAATTATTTTACCTTAAGCTCGCATTCGCCTTACGATCAGCCCATGAAAAAGATCGTAAATTGGAACGATAGCGAAGATAAGTTTCATAATTCGGTTTATTATACGGATAGTGTTTTGGGTGACTTTATGGCCGAAGCGAAAAAGCAAGATTGGTATAAGAATACCTTGATTGTGATAGTGGCCGATCATTCGCATCAGACTTATACACACCGCTCTATTTACGAGCAAGACTATCGTCATATTCCCATGCTGATAACGGGTGGGGCTTTGAAAAAGGAATATCGTGGTGCAAAATATGATAAAGTATGCTCGCAAACCGATTTGACAACCACCGTTTTAAAACAGTTGAATATGGATGCTTCGGAATTTCCATGGAGTAAAAATTTAATGAATCCTTATACGCCTCAATTTGCTTATTTTGAGTCAAATCAAGGTTTTGGTTGGATTCGTCCTGAGGGCTATCTTTCATACGATCATTTTAATAGACAGTATTTAGAGAACTCGTTTAATGATAGTATTCAGCAGGCTAAAGCCTATAAGGAGGGAGCTTCTTATTTGCAGGTGTTGTTTCAAGAATATATTGATTTATAAACGCTTAATTTTGTCTTTTATATGATGACAATGAGCGGCGAATGCACGAATAAAATATATTCAATATCCATTATTGGCGAATTAGCGGCGATATTAAAAAATAAGTTTAAGAATAAGTAAGGAAACTATAAAGTAAAACATACGGTATGAACGGTTTAAGTAGTTCTTTTTATCTATAATGATAATAGGTCGCGAATGCACGAATAGAAGTATAATTAAATATACATCATTATCGAATTAGTAGCGATATTAAAAAATAAATTTAAGAATAAACATGAAAACTATAAAGTATTATCTTGAGAATGAAAGTCTTAAAAGTGTTCTTTTTGTGGCTCTTTTACTGCGTTTGATTGCCGTAATTTTTGCAAAAGGTTTTGGTATGCACGACGATCATTTTTTGGTAATAGAGGTTGCGCAATCTTGGGTAGATGGTTTCGATTATAATAATTGGCTGCCCTGGTCGGCTGGAAATACAGGTGTTCCACAGGGGCATAGTTTGTTTTATGTGGGAATTCATTTCTTGATATTGAGCTTTTTTAAATTGATAGGCTTTACAAATCCTGATTATCAAATGTATGCTATACGCTTATTGCATGCCCTTTATTCGCTTTTGGTGGTAAGTCTATCCTATAAAATCACCCTGAAACTTTCAAATAAGAAGAATGCAGTTTTGGTAGCTTGGCTCTTGGCTGTATCGTGGTTTATGCCTTGGTTGAGTGTGCGAAATTTGGTTGAAATGGTATCCATTCCTCCTATGCTTTACAGTGTTTGGGTGATTATTCGTGACGACAGTAATACAGCTAAAAAATATCTTTGGGCAGGTTTTATTGGAATGCTTGCTTTCTCCATCCGTTTCCAGGGAATTCTATTTATTGGGGGTATTGGATTGGTGCTACTAATTCAAAAACAATGGCGCGAAACCTTTTTCTATGGTTTGGGTGGATTGTTCTCTATTGTGCTGATTCAAGGAGGCATAGATATGTTTGTTTGGCATCGTCCATTTGCAGAATTTTTCGAATACGTAAACTATAATTTGCATAATAGTGGCGAATATCCCAATGGACCTTGGTATAATTATATCCTACTTTTAACGGCATTTTTCACAATTCCTTATGGATTAATGCTCTTGGTTGGTTTTCTAAATGTCAAAAAGAAATGGCTTATAGTATTTGTGCCTACACTTATATTTCTTGCTTTTCATTCGTATTTTCCTAACAAACAGGAACGCTTTATTTTCCCCATTCTTCCCATGTATGTTATGCTGGGTGTTGTGGGATGGCAAGCCCTTTTGGATAGTAAATTGCAAGCTGGGTTTTGGAAAATGTTTACCAAAGTGAGCCTTGTGATTTATTTATTGATAAGCTTTGCCATTTTGCCTTTTATTACAACAGGCTATTCAAAGCGGGCGAGGGTAGAAGCCATGCTTTTCTTGAATGGAAAACCGGATACGGAGCGTATTTTAGTTGATGCAACTTCCAAAGCACCATCGAAAGCGCTACCTCAATATTATGCTAGTAATTGGAAAATGAAATTCCGGGTTTTGGAGAATGAAAGCGATTATGATATGGGGCAAACGAAGTTTCCACAAAAGTATGTTTTGTTTTTTGGACAAACCGATTTGCCAAACCGCATTCATAAAATGGAAGCCATCACAGGGCCATTAAAGCAGGAGTTTATTGCATTGCCTTCGCTTATCGATCGTACATTGCAGTCGATGAATAAGGTCAATGCTAATGATACAATATTTGTGTATTCGATTAATAAACAGCAACCTTAAAGCCAATAGCCCTTGCTTGATTAGCTATTTTCTCTAGCTTTTCTTTTGAAATTTTCTCTAAACTGTCGGTTGGTGTTCCCCTTTCAATAGGGTAAATCATAATTTTTTTAGGATTGATTTCTTTTAGAAGGTCCAACCATGCAGCTATCTCTTCGGCTGTGGTATTATCGAAATCTTCTCCTTCGTAGGAGCCTTTAATAAACATGGTTTGGATAATCAAATCACCTTCGAACTTTTTCAATCGCTCAACAATAGTGCGTGTATCTAATTTGCCCGTGGGTCGATTGATAATACGGAGCAATCGGTCGCTGGCAGCATCCAATTTCAAAATATTTTGATCTACTTTTTTTAAAGCCGTCATTACCGATTCTTTATGCACCTGTGTAGCATTAGATAAAACGGATATCTGAGCTTCTGG
>QNXT01000038.1 GCA_003973505.1 Bacteroidota bacterium | reverse complement strand
CAAAACAAAAAACTAATTTACAAAATTGGAATTGCAGGCTTTGTATTTGGGAATACCATGCTCTTAAGCATGCCCGACTATATTCCCGGAGGAGAACTCCTTCCCGAAAACTTTAAAAACTTTTTTGGTTATCTAAACCTTATTTTTGCGATACCTGTTCTATTTTATTGCTCAAGCGATTATTTACTTTCTGCCTATAAAAACCTGAAACATAAAGTTATCAATATCGACTTACCCATTTCCATTGGTATCATTACCATTTTTTCGCAAAGCGCCTACGTTATTCTCACGAATACTGGAACGGGCTATATGGATTCCTTAGCCGGTTTGGTGTTTTTCCTATTAATTGGGCAATGGTATCAAAACAAAACCTATCAGGCACTTTCCTTCGAGCGCGACTATAAATCCTATTTCCCCATTGCGGTGGCTAAACTGGTTGACGGAAAGGAAGAATTTATTCCCCTGAAAAACATACAAGTAGGCGATCAGATTGTGGTACACAACCAAGAATTAATTCCGGCCGATGGTGTGCTAATGAAAGGTGAGGCTAATATAAATTACAGTTTTGTAACAGGCGAATCGAAGCCTGTTTTTAAGCATGAGGGCGATGAACTTTATGCCGGAGGAAAACAAATAGGCAGCACCATTGTTATTGAAGTAGTGAAAGAGGTAATGCAAAGCAAACTCACTCAATTGTGGAATCAAGACTTTGAAAATAAATCCAAAGAGCGCGATTTGAGTTCCATTATCGATAATATCAGCAAATATTTCACGCTTGCCATTTTAATCATTGCGGTGGGAGCGGGAATTTATTGGTTTTTTCACGATACATCAAAAATAGCCATCGCATTCACATCGGTACTTATTGTTGCATGCCCTTGTGCATTGGCACTTTCTATTCCATTTACTTATGGAAATGTGATGCAGATATTTGGTCGCACAGGCTTTTACCTAAAAAAATCAGAAGTGGTGGAATCGCTAACTCATATTGATACGGTGGTTTTCGATAAAACGGGAACCATCACTTATTTGGATGGCCTATCGGTACAATATGAGGGAAAAGAGCTTAGCGAAAAAGAACGATCGTGGGTAAAAAGTTTATCGCGACAATCGAAACACCCTTTAAGTGTTGCCGTTTATGAATATCTCGAAGGACAGCTTATCGATAATATTGAGGACTATATGGAGATTGCGTCTTCAGGTATAAAAGGGAAAATTGATGGCAAAAAGATTCGTATGGGAGCTGCCGATTTTGTGGGAAACAAAGATTTCAAAACAAAGGCCAACGCATCCTTGGTTCATTTAAGTATTGACGGAGAATATTATGGCGTTTTTAGTATTGCCAATAAATATCGTGAAGGAATTGAAGAAATTGCCGCCAAGCTGAAAAAAGTTTTCAAAGTGCATATTATTTCCGGTGATAATGATGCCGAAAAAGAACGTCTTTACGAACTCTTTGGCAAGGATACCGAACTGCATTTTAATCAAAGTCCCATAGATAAGTTGGAATATATAAAAGCCCTAAAAGAGAAAGGGCATAAGGTACTTATGGTGGGTGATGGGCTGAATGATGCCGGTGCCCTAAACGAAAGTTATGTGGGAATCAGTATTGCCGATGAAGTCTTTAACTTCTCCCCTGCCAGCGATGCTATTTTGGAAGCCAAACGCTTTACACTACTACCCGATTTGATTCATTATTCGCATCGAGCACTTCATATTGTGTATGCCAGCTTCACTATTTCATTTTTATATAATATCTTTGGGCTAACATTTGCTGTGAGCGGATTATTATCCCCAATTATTGCGGCTATTTTAATGCCTGTAAGCTCTGTTTCGGTGGTGGCTTTTGTAACTTTAGCCAGTCGCTATGCTTTACGGAAATTGCGTAATAGTCAATAAGAAAAGGAAAGCTCAAAACCGCATCCATAAAAAAGAGAAGCCATGAACCAAGGAAAGATAAACTACCACGAATTAGTCCAATCACAAAAGGATTATTTTAATAGCAATATTACCAAAGACACCGAATTCCGTATCCGACAATTAAAGCATTTAAAGTCTGTACTCAAAGCCAATGAAAAGCTTTTAGACGGAGCTATTTATAAGGATTTCAAAAAGTCGAGCTTCGAGAATTACGTAACCGAATTATCCTTGATTTACCATGAGATCAATCTCGCAATGGGCGATTTGAAAGAATGGAGCAAAAAGAAAAAAGTAAGCACGCCCACATCGATGTTGCCAGGTAGCAGTTATATTTTACCCGAGCCTTTGGGGGTTACCTTAACTATTGGCGCATGGAATTATCCCTACCAACTATCCATAGCCCCTGTTGTGGCAGCCTTAGCAGCCGGGAATACTGCCATTATCAAACCTTCGGAACTGGCATTAAACACTTCGCATGCTATGGCTGCGGTGATTAATGACAACTTCGAATCCCAATACCTCCATGTGGTAGAGGGTGGTGTGGAAGAAACTACCGCACTTTTGCAGGAAAAATTTGATAAGATTTTCTATACCGGAAGCGGCAATGTGGGGCGCATTATTATGACAGCTGCTGCCAAGCATTTAACACCCGTTACTTTGGAACTGGGCGGAAAAAGCCCTGCCTTTGTATTTCAGGATGCCAATTTGAAAATAGCAGCCCAGCGATTGGTATGGGCTAAGTATTTGAATGGCGGACAAACCTGTGTGGCACCTGATTATCTTTTAGTAGAAAAGGACGTTAAAGAAGAATTGATTGAAGAAATACAAAGGCAAATCCTAAAATATCATGGAGAAAATCCTATGGAAAGCGAAGGATTTGTGCGTATTATCAACCCTCGGCATTTCGATCGTATCCTGAAATTAATTGAACCCGAAAAAGTGGTAATAGGCGGACAATCTGATAAAGAAGAACTGTATATTGCCCCCACAGTAATGGACAATGTAACGTATGATGATGCCGTAATGCAAGAGGAAATATTTGGACCCGTGCTACCCATTATCGAGTTTGAGGATTTGGACTGGGCTATAAAGCAAGTTAAAGACCGCGATAAACCTCTGGCACTGTATGTATTTACCTCTTCGAAGAAAAATACAGCGAAGATATTCCATGAAATCAGCTTTGGAGGCGGAGCCGTAAACGATGCGGTTATGCACTTGGCCAATACCAATCTACCCTTTGGTGGTGTGGACGAATCGGGCATGGGAAGTTACCATGGAAAAGCCGGATTCGACACCTTCACACACTATAAATCCATTTACTCGCACTCAAACCTAATTGAGCCCAATTTAAAATATACCCCTTATACCGCAAATAAGCTTAAGATTATGCGCTTAATGTTGGAGTAATAAAAAAAGAACCTCTTTAGAATTATGTACTATACTGAGCCAAACCAATAAAAAAACACCTAATATGATGAAAAAAATATTACCCATTTTTATTCTTATGATATTGCTGTTTCAAGTGGCAACAGCTAAGAATTTAACAATCAAATCTCCTAACGGAAAAATAACAGTAGCGGTTTCCATTTCTGATGAAATAACATTTAAGATCAATTATAAGAATCAAGCTTTGATAGAAAAAGGAACTATCTCATTAAATCTAATAAATGAGAAATTGGGAGAGATGCCTAAACTTATTTCTACTAAAAAACGAACAATAGATGAAATAATACATCCAGTTGTTTCCCTAAAAAATAATGAGATTAGAAATCATTGCAATGTACTTAACTTGTCTTTTAAAGGTGATTATCAGTTAGAATTCAGAGTTTTTGATAATGGAGTTGCATATCGATTTATTACAACGAAACAAGGCGAGATTACCGTTGTAAACGAATCTTCATCCTATAAATTTGCAGATAATTACAAAGCTTACCTGTCAAAAACAGAACGCAGTTTCAGCAATTACGAACATGTTTACACTCCGGTTTGGCTTCAAGATTTACAAAAAGAAGATTTAGCTATAATTCCAATGTTTATAGATGCACAAAAAGCCAAAGTATTAATTACAGAAGCGGATTTGCACGATTATCCTGCCATGTTTTTAGAAGGAGGAGAGAATAATACGATTAATTCGTGGTTTCCAAAATATCCTGAAAAAACCGAAGCAATAACAAACAGTTGGTGGGCAGATAGACGATTAAATATTGCTAAGGAAGCTGATTATATTGCTAGAACAAAAGGAAATAGAACTTTTCCATGGCGAATATTTGCGATAGCAGAAGAGGACAAAGATATCGTTACCAATGATTTGGTTTATATTTTATCAAGTCCATCTGAGTTTAAGAATTTTGAATGGATAAAACCCGGACAAACTTCGTGGGAATGGTGGCATGCCAGCAATATTTCTGGTGTTGATTTTAAATCGGGATACAATACCAAAACCTATAAATATTATATCGATTTCGCGTCTCACTATGGCATGGAATATATGCTTATGGACGAAGGTTGGTCTTATAGTGTAACTGATATAAACAAACCAAATCTGGATATTGATTTGGAAGAGTTGGTACGCTATGCAAAAGAAAAAAATGTAAGAATTATTTTATGGGCATCTTGGTTAACAGTTGAAAATACGCCTACTTTTTTTGAACAGGTTAAACAAATGGGTATTGCAGGTGTGAAAATTGATTTTATGGATCGTAGCGATCAATGGATGATGAATTATTACGAGCGTATTGCTAAAAAAGCTTTTGAAAATGAATTATTGGTTGATTTTCATGGTTCAATAACACCAAGAGGATTGAGGCGTACTTATCCAAATATAATTTCATATGAGGGAGTTACCGGAATGGAACAAAATAAAAGGGGTGGTTTTGATACGCCTAACAACCATGTAATTCTTCCTTTTACCAGAAATGTTGTAGGTCCAATGGATTATACGCCCGGTGCTATGAATTCGGTTCATCCAAAATTTTGGCATGCCAACTGGACAAATCCTATGAGCATTGGAACACGATCACATCAATTAGCTTTATTTATTGTATTTGAAAGTGGCTTGCAAATGTTGGCTGACAATCCTTCTGATTATTATAAAGAGGATGAGTGTACTCAATTTATTACTGATGTACCAACTACATGGGATGAAACGATTGTGCTTAGTGGTAAAATTGGAGAATACATAGTTGTAGCCAAAAGAAAAGGAGAAGATTGGTATATTGCGGGTATCACAAATGATAAAACCAGAGAAATTGAGGTGGACTTTTCGTTTTTAGAAAAAGAAAAACAATTTTCAATGGAACTATTTACCGATGGAATTAATGCTGATAAATATGCTACTGACTATAAAAGAGTAAAAAGAAATATTCAATCAGGTGATACATTATTGGTTAAAATGATGTTTGATGGAGGGTTTGCTGCCAAAATAGAATCTATAAAAACAGAATGACATGACAAGAATTAGCAAAACTTGCAGATAATAAAAGTTTTGCTAATACATATTGTATATTTGCACTATGATGAAAAAAAAGAGATCGCATAACAATACATATATGTTGTTAGTCAGCAGACCATTAAATTAGATTTAAATGAATATAAATAAACGACATAGTATATTAAATTTGGTGCAATAAAATGCCAAACATCTAATATACTCACGGTTAAATTTTAAAATATGCAAGTATATGAAACAAATATTTTTAAGTATTATTCTCTTTTTATCGATGATGAGCTTTGCTCAGAAAACGCCTGTTTTATACAAGATATCGTATAAACAAATATCTAATGGTGAAGAAAGCAAAAATGGTTTTGATATAAAATATTATGATGGGGTTGTTTACCTTTCGGATACATCAAGTAAGATCCAAAGCTTTTCTAACCTTAAAGAACGAGAAATTGTAAAAGTGATAAAAACCGATGAGGGTTTATTTAAGGTCGTAACACCCTTCGATTCTTTACCCAAACCAAAGCCAACTGATAAAGATGAGAAAATATTAAAGTACAAATGCAAATCTGTTTCATACCTATATTTTTCTAACACTATCGAAGTTTGGTACACCGAAAAGTCGGAAGCAAAAGGTTCGCCATATTCAAAATTCTTACCCAACCCAAATGCATTGGTCTTAAAAGTTGTAGTTAATGGAAATCGCACCATACAAGCCACATCAATTGAAAAGATTAAGAAATTCAATAAGCCAAACTATTTACCGGCTAAAGCCAAAGAGGTTGATGATGCTCGTTTTCAAGAATTGGAAATAAATTCTCGCTTTACCAAACTAAATGTGTTTAATGATGAGCAAATCTATTTTGATGGAGATTTTAAAAAACCGAATGATAAGAATTTAGAACTAAATAAAGTTTATCATTTCTCTAAAGGTTCTGTTATCATTAAAAAAATAAAACTGCCTGAAATAGCAAAAAATTGCTCTTATGTAATAGCAGAATTGTCGGCTCATTCTAATGGAGATGCTTACGATAGAACGGGTACTGTTTTTATTATTCCCCAAGATGGTTTGACAACTATG
>QNXT01000321.1 GCA_003973505.1 Bacteroidota bacterium | reverse complement strand
GAAATTTATATAAAAAAGTCAATAGCAAACCATCTTCGCACTAAATACCACTCGAAATAGCCCGCTATTCCTTCGTGATATTTAGCAGCAAATCTGGTCTGCTATTGACTTTCTGTGAGTGAAATCTTACGTCGAACTCAGGTTAATAAAACGCCTCCACGCCAGGATACATCAACTTCCGTTTAGCAATTGCCTCAGGATAGGTGAAATAATGAAACTCTCCTTCGGAGCAAAGTTCGCCCTCTTTATTAAAAAGCTCAGTTTTGATAACGGCTATATTCTTTTCCATACGGAGCAATTGGGCTTGAAATAGCAGATTGCCTTTATTTACAAAAGCCGGTTTATGGTATTGCATATTGAAGCTTTTGGTTACTCCGGCTGTTTTTACTTTTACATTTACGCACCAGGCGGCAATTTCATCCATTATTGTGGCTTGTATTCCACCATGTAGCACATTTACAAAGCCTTGAAATTCTTCACGTGGTTCCCAGTCGATTTTCACATAATCACCTTCTTCGTAGAACTGTAAATTCAGTCCAATGGGATTTGCCGGACTACATCCAAAACATTTGTAATCGGGATGTCCTTCGAAAGGTTTTTTGAGTTTTTTCATTCTTTTATATGCTAATAAGATCTTTCATTTTTCGTATTTGCTCGGGAGTTCCTAAAACAAAAAGTTTTGTATTAGGAATCATCACGGTATCGGGTGTGGGGTTGATAATAAATTCGCCTTCGGGCGTTTTAAATCCCACAATATTTGCCCCTGTTTTTTGGCGAATGCCCAATTCAAAAATACTATGATTTCGTAATTCATCGGGTAAGTTACTACATACAATTTCCACCAAAGTAGTTTCGGCATCCCCTCGAAACGAAATTTTATCTAAGAAACTGACCACATCTTCTGAATTTACCAGGGCTGCCATATGAATACCTCCAACATACTCGGGCATCACAACTCTGTTGGCACCCGCAATCAAAAGTTTTTTCTGTGTAGATGCATTCGTGGCCCGTGTAATAATTTGAATGTTTGGGTTTAATGATCGTGCCGAAATAGTGATAAATAGGTTGTCGGCATCGAGCGGAAGTGTAAGGATGATTGATCGGGCTCGTTCTATTCCCGCTTCTATAAGTACATCATCTTCGGTGGCATCACCTTCAAGAAATGGGATTTCTTTTTTTACGCTTTGAAGAATTAAGTCGTGCTTTTGTTCTAAAACGATAAAAGGAATACCGCTGCTTAGGAGCTCTTGTGCTGCTTGATGACCATTACGGCCATAACCCACAATTATTACGTGATCTTTCATCTTATTGAGTTGTTTTTTGTTTCTATAAATGTGAAGTAGAACGCCCATTTCGCCTTCTACAAAGTGTGATGTAATAACCGAAATGCCATAGGCAAAAGTTACCCAACTGATAGCAATGAGTATCATAGTGAATATTTTGCCTTCTTCGCTTAATATCAATACATCGTTAAAACCTACTGTGGATACGGTAATTACAGTCATAAAAGCAGCGTCGAGGAAATTTGCTGCTTCGATAATCATATAGCCAATAGTGCCAATTATCCAGATGGAAAACATCATAATGAAAGCATATCTAAGCTTTGCGTATCTTGCTATTGCACCATATTTATTCTCCATATATTTCCGTTTGTTTTATGTAGTAAAATTAAGAAAAAAGCTTAGTGATTATTTTATTTTTTTTTCGTCATTGAATTATCAAGTATGTATGTTAATTTTTCATACTTTTATGCACAATAAAACAAATAAATAAACTATGTTTTGGATTCTTGTTATAGGAATTATATTTATTGCCTTCTTATTTATTCTGGCTGAAGTGCTTTTTGTACCAGGCGGAGTATTAGGAATTATTGGAGCTGTTGTGCTTTTATATGGCATTTACCTCCCTTATTCAGTAGGAGAAACAACGGGTGGGCATATCACCTTAGCTCTTACATTAGTTTTACTTACGGTTTCGCTATTTATGGCCATACGCTCGAATACATGGAAAAAGATACAACTTGATAAGGTTATCGATTCGAATGTGAAGAATGTTGATAGAGATGGTCTTAAGGTTGGTGATGTTGGCGTGGCTACCTCACGATTAAACCCAATGGGTACAGCTCGTTTTGATGCCAAATATGTTGAAGTTACCTCTTTTGATAATTTTACCGATGAAGGTAAAGAGGTTGAGATTATAAAGATTGAAAAAAATAAAATAATTGTAAAAAATAAAAACTAAATAATTAATTATGATGACATTAAACCTATTATCTATTCTTTTGCAAGCACCTCAATCCATTGGAGGATTTATTGTTTTTGCAATAGCATCCATTGTGTTGCTACTTCTATTCTTTTATTTTGTGCCGGTTGGACTTTGGTTTCAAGCCATAGTTTCCGGAGTACGTATCTCCTTATTGCAATTGGTATTTATGCGCTTTCGAAAAGTGCCACCTTCAACCATTGTCAATGCGATGATTACTTCAAAGAAGGCAGGTCTTGATATCGGTCGTGACGATTTGGAAGCACACTTCTTAGCAGGAGGTAGTGTACAATCGGTTGTAAATGCTTTGATTTCTGCCGATAAGGCTAATATTGAATTGGATTTCAAAACAGCTACAGCAATTGACTTGGCAGGACGTGATGTGTTGGAAGCTGTGCAAATGTCGGTAAATCCAAAGGTGATTGATACGCCTCCCGTAACGGCTGTTGCCATTGATGGTATTCAGTTGATTGCCAAAGCCCGTGTTACGGTTCGTGCTAATATCAATCAACTTGTTGGAGGGGCAGGAGAGGAAACTATTTTAGCTCGTGTAGGCGAAGGTGTAGTTTCATCTATCGGTTCATCATCTAGTCATAAAGCGGTATTAGAAAATCCGGATACGATTTCAAAAACCGTATTGGAAAAAGGTTTGGACTCAGGAACAGCCTTTGAAATTCTTTCCATCGATATTGCGGATATTGATATTGGAAAAAATATTGGTGCGGTGCTTCAAATGGACCAAGCTGAAGCGGATAAAAATATCGCTCAAGCGCGTGCCGAGGAACGTCGTGCTATGGCGGTGGCAGTTGAGCAAGAGATGAAAGCGAAAGCTCAAGAGGCTCGTGCTAAAGTAATCGAAGCAGAAGCGGAGGTGCCTAAAGCTCTTGCTGATGCATTCCGTAATGGAAACTTGGGTGTGATGGATTATTATAAATTCAAGAATATACAAGCGGATACTCGTATGCGTGAATCTATTGGCGGACCAGAGAATACGCCTAAGAAAAATAAATAGGCCTAGAGGCTTCCATAAAAAAAAAGAGCGAATTTCAATTAAGAAATTCGCTCTTTTTTATGGTCTTTATTTATAATGCTTATCCTACAGCACTAATTTTTTTCAGCATGGGCATATTTAATATCTCGATGCTTTTTCCTTGTGTAGCAATGAGTTTATCGTTTTTGAAGTCTTTGATAATTCGAATTACACTTTCAGGAGCCATTCCTGTAAGTGCAGCTAAATCACGACGTGAAAGTGGTAGGTCGAATTTCTTAGCTTTAAATATTTTTGCTGATAAACAAAGAAGAATATCTGCAAATCGACCATGTAGTTGCTTTTGAGTTAAAGAAAAAAGTCGGTCGTAAGTTAGTACCACATTGGCATTAATCACTCGATAAATATCTGAGGCAAATACATTATTAAGTTTCATTACGTGCTTTACGTCTTCAATGTCTAAAAAGCACACAACCGAATCTTGAAGAGCTGTTACAGAGTATGGGTGAAACTCTACTGCATATAAATTTTCAGTCGCAATAAAGTGATTCATGGATTTTATATTGAGAATAAGATTATTCTCACCCGTATTCATGCTTAATTTTACAAGCCCTTCTTTCAAATAAAGTATGCTTGTAGCACGAGTACCTTGCTTGACAATGGTTTCCCCTTTACTGTACTTAATGTCGGTTTTATTACGATCTATTAATGCTATCTCTTCTTCACTTAGTGAGTTAAAACATGAAGATGTTTCATCTATTTCTTCGCAATGATTAACATTGTTTATTCCTTCCATATCATTTATAAAGTCGTTTCTAAGGTTGTAAAAATAGAAAAAAAAACAATCGCTTTTGTGATTTAAATCATTATTTGTGCTGTTTGTTTTTATATCAATAACTGACCATGAGTGTTATGTGAATAACAATAAAATGATTACTTTATGATAATGAGCTAACGATATAATTTAGACCATATAAGAAAAATCGCTATTTATTCATATAATCTTCATAAGGAAGGCGGTTCAATATGGATCGACCTAAAGTAATCTCATCCGTGTATTCCAATTCATTTCCAATACTCACTCCTCGTGAAATGGTGGTAATTTTATTTAATGATTTTGAAAGATTGCGGTAGATGTAGAAGTTGGTTGTATCTCCTTCTACAGTGGTTGGTAGAGCCATAATTACTTCTTTTATATCTTCATCTTTAATGCGTTGGAATAAGGATTCGATATGTAAATCGGCGGGACCAATACCTTCCATTGGGGCAATAATTCCTCCCAATACATGATATACGCCTTGATATTGTCCTGTGTTTTCAATGGCAATTACATCATTGATATTTTCCACAACACAAATCGTTGAATGTTCTCGTTTTGGACTTCTACAAACTTCACATAATTCCCCATCAGAAATATTATGACAGCGTTTGCAAAACTGCGTCTCATTTCGCATTTTGATTAATGAATTACCCAATAGTTCCACATCTATAGCATCGCGGCGCAATAGATGAATTGCTAATCGTAAAGCCGACTTTTTACCAATGCCAGGTAGCTTAGATAGTTCAGTTACCGCACTGTCTAAAAGTTTAGATGAAACGTTATTCATTAATTTGTGTTTTTATATTCGAGCACAAAGATATGGGTTTGATGCTTATGCATGGAGTAAAATGCAAAGTAAAAAACAATCTGTTTCATCTTTGTTCTATTCCACTATATTTGCACTTCACAAATTAAAGTCCATGAAACCAGAATATATTATTGCCACTTACGTGATTTATTCCCTACTGCTTTTTGCAGTAAGTCATTTCACTTCGCGTAAATCCAATAACGATAGTTTTTTTCGTGGCAATCGTAGTTCGCCTTGGTACCTTGTGGCCTATGGAATGATTGGTGCTTCTCTTTCGGGCGTTACTTTTATTTCCATTCCCGGTTCAGTTGGAAATTCCCATTTTTCGTATATGATTATGGTGCTGGGTTATTTAGTTGGTTATGCTGTAATTGTAAAACTGCTTTTACCCATGTATTACCGCATGAACCTGACTTCCATTTATTCCTATTTGGAAACACGATTTGGGTTTTACGCTTATAAAAGTGGTGCTATATATTTTCTACTTTCACGCATAATTGGGGCATCATTTCGTATGTTTATTGTGGTGAATGTGTTGCAGTATTTTGTGCTCGATCATTATCATGTGCCTTTCGCATTAACCGTTTTTCTTTTTATGATGCTGATTCAGTTATATACTATGAAAGCGGGAATCAAAACCATCGTCTGGACCGACACCTTGCAAACGACTTTTATGCTGGCATCGGTTGGTGTTTCCATCTATTTTATTACTACTAAAATGGATTTAAGTTTGGGAGCGCTTATTCAACAGGTGGCCGATAGTGAGTATTCGAATATGATTGTATCCGATTGGCATGAAAAAAGGCACTTCCTAAAACAGTTTTTTAGTGGCATGTTTATTACCATTGTAATGACGGGTTTGGATCAGGATATGATGCAGAAGAACCTTACGTGTAGAAATATTGGAGAGGCGCAAAAGAATGTTTCATGGATGAGTATTTCACTCGTTCCCATTAATTTAGTATTCCTTTTCTTAGGAGCTTCATTGTTTTTATTTGCAGCTTATTTGGGTGTGGCAATTCCAGAAAAACCCGATCATTTATTCCCAATGTTGGCTTTTGAGCACATGGGATTAGTGGCAGGCATCGTTTTTATAGTTGGATTGATTGCGGCAGCTTATTCTAGTGCCGATAGTGCACTTACAGCCTTAACTACATCGGTGAGTGTGGATTTGTTCAATATGGAAAAACGAACGGATTGGAGTGAGGCAAAGAAAATACGGATGCGGAAGTTTATTCATGTTGGGATGTCCTTTGTCTTATTATTGGTAATTGTGATTTTTGGAAGCTTTAATAAAGATTCTGTAATCAACGAATTGTTTTCTATTGCAGGCTTAACCTATGGTCCTTTGCTTGGCCTCTTTTCTTTGGGAATGTTTACAAAGATCAAAGTCAAGGATTCACTTATCCCCGTAGTTGTAATTGTTGCGCCCGTGCTATCGTACCTTCTAAAAGTGAATTCGGTTGATTGGTTTAATGGCTATCAATTTGGCTTTGAATTACTGATTGTTAATGGTTTATTAACATTTATTGGACTTTGGCTCATTAGAGAGAAAAAGTCGTCTTAATTATTTTGCT
>QNXT01000097.1 GCA_003973505.1 Bacteroidota bacterium | reverse complement strand
CTATCTAGACCCAACACTTTTGCTACAGTACTATACTGCAAGGGGTGACGGTCAAAGAGTTCCTTTTTAAAAAAGCACCAAATTCCTTGGTGACCATAGTTCCTTTGCTTGTAAAAGTATAACTGTTTTGATACGATTTTCGATTCCCTTTTTCTTTCCATCTTCGTCGTTTTAACCCTATATAACATTGTTTACCTTTGGTGGGAAAACTCTGTATTATACTGCTATTCATAAAGCCATCTTGAACTACTTCTTTACCTTGAAGAGCCTCTGGGTATTGGTCTTGTTTCTCTACCATAGAAAATAACATCTCTTTTTCATTTTCTAAGATCGTCTCTAACTCAAAATGACTGAGTATCTCTTCTGGTACAAATATGCTTAACATATGACCTGAAAAGTCTTCTTTATTACTGATTTTTGCCATGTAACAAAACTATCACTTTTTTTCTCAGCACATCAAATACTGAATAAGCCAAGTTTAGGTTTATTTTATAAAGTGTTGTAATATAATCTTATAAATAAATGAAAAAAGCCTTTCCTAAGAAAGGCTTTAATTGGGGGGTATTATAATATAGGATTTCTATGCTATTTTTTACTTAATATAGTAACGGTTCCTTGCATTTGAGTGTCTTGCCCATCTTGCAATTCAAGGGTCCAGTAATATACTCCATCAGGAGCACCGTCTCCATTCCAATCATTTTGATAGTTATTTGATTCAAATACCTTTGTTCCCCATCTATTATATACAATAAGTGTTGATTTTGGGAAACTTAAGAAGTAAGGCTCTTTCGAATCTTTAAGAATGATTTTGAAATAGTCATTAATTCCATCATCATTTGGAGTGATAATATTTGGTATTTGAATAATACAAGATTTAGTTTTAACATCAATACTCGATTTACAACCATTCTTTATTTCTAGTTCAATAGTAAAGTTTCCTGGGTTTAGTTCTTTGAATATATATACAGGCGATGTACTGGCTGAACTTCCATTTTTAGTCCATGTGTAATCATAGCTATGTCCACTTGGAGCTATAGGTGCTTTTAGTTTCAATCTTTGGTGAGTACAAATATCTCTATCTCCTTTTTGGAAATCTTCCATTTCGATGTCATCCTCTGCCTCTATTTTTGCTGATAGTATCATGTTATCTTGATTAATAACATTTATGATTACTTCATCACTACAGCCAACAGTTGGACTAATATATGAATGATAGATTGTAGCTTTGTATTTGCCTGAAGTATTTATATCTCTTTCAGAAGTAGTCACTCCATCGTTCCATTTAACAGCTAAATCTCCATAAATATATCCTGCATCGAGCTTAAACGGAGCATCATCCTCCCAAATACAGGTGTCAGGACCAAGCATAGGCTCTGGAATTGATACCACCTCAAAAGTATCCACATCATAGCATCGTGTATTCATTCCTCCATTAACAGTTACTATATAGGTTCCTGTATTAGTAGCAGTAAAAGTTTGACTAGCTCCTAAAGGATTCATAACAATGTCGGTCCATGTATATTGTTGTCCTTGCCCAGCATCATAGGTTACAGATCCTGCTCCACAAAAAGCAGAGTCGGGCATGGTACCATTGATTTTTGGTAAATATACCACATCAACAATTAACTCGTCAACTCCAGGGCATTGTGTAGTTGTACTTCCATCGTTTGTTTCTATTCTAACACTATGTTGTCCGGGACCATAAGCAGATGAATTAAATAAATAATAATCTTGGCTTTGAGGTGTTCCAGTTGGGGTGCCGTTAACGTACCAAATGTAATTTACTGTGGATGTGTCAGCTGAAGCTTGAATGTTTACTGATTCACCTTCACATAATAAGGTGTCAGAGCCAATATTTACCATCATTCCATGTACCGTTATGCAATAGGAGAACGTTTGAAATCCATTGTAAGGACAGGCTTCATCCTGAATTGTAGCAGTAAAACACTTTATATTACCAACATCACTAGCAGTAGGAAGCCATGTAAAGTTGGCGTATGCAGAATCTGTGCCATTGTGGAATGTTGTAAAGTTACCACCTGGAATTCCATTATTCCAATTTATTGAAAATTTTTCAGGGCTACCCGTTGTTGCAGGATTATAAACATCGGAGTCATGACCGATAATGTTAAAGCTTATTGGGTCAGGACTTAAACATACATCAATAATATAAGTAGTATCGTTAGGGTTGTAAACGGTAGATAAAGTTGTATCCATTCCCGATAGGGTGGGTATGTAGTTATTACAACTCACAACCGACATTTGTAAATCTCTGTAAACAGTACCTATAAGTGTAGGCGTTCCATTAATAGTCCTCCATTCTTCAACCTTTACTCCTGTCACCGTGGATTGTATTTGTTGAGGGGTAAAACATATATCTCCTGTTATAGGGTCAATTGTAATTGGGGTAGAGGAGTTAAGAAAATTTGATGAAGAATACCCTCCAGTATATGAAATAGTACTGGGATAAGAGGTGAAAGGTGTATAAAATGAGTATGATAATGAATCTCCATCAGGGTCTACAGCTCCGTGATTGAAACAAAAACTTTGATTATTACATACTACAGCAACAGGTTTATTGGAAAACGTAGGTGAACTATTGCAAGGTGCGTCAAGGTTGTTTAGGTATGCTATCATTGTCCATGATCCTTGACCTGAAACTGTTGAAACGGTATTTCTGCAACAACTATTGGTTTTCATTGTCCATTGGCTGCATGCGGGTAATGTTACGGTACCTTGAAATACATATTCTTGAATGCCATAGCTACTACCATTATCGCATGATGTGGGTACGGCTGAACATCCAGGCGTAATTTCTTGTCCTGTTCCAGCAATAGGGTATAATGTGGTATTAAAATTAAGCGAAGGGTTTGATGGGCAGTTAAAGGATACCGTTGTGCTTGGGTCTGCATTGGCACCGCTACAATCACGATAAAAGGTAAATGTGATTTGGTAAGTGTTTCCACCTAAGCAGGTATAAGTAAGGTCGGAGCCAGAAAAGTGTGATGCATTAACATCTTCGATGCTTCCCAAAGTGAAAATTCCAATAAGGAATGATAATAGAAATATCTTCTTCATAATAAATAAAGCTTTGTTTTTGTTGGTTAATACTATTCTTTTCAAAATAAAAAAGCGATAATGAAAAGTACCTACTAACTATTTGTTTTATATTCGTTGATATAGAGGACAAAACTAATTTAAAAAGGTTTAATAAGAAAATATAATTTTTTCTTTAGTACCTTTGCAACTATGAAAATGACTAGAAATATAATTGTTTTTACTTTTTTTGTCTTGCTGTTGCTCTTGTCGAGTAGTGTGAAATCACAGGTTTATCAAGGGAGTGAACGTAAATGGTATTTTGGTGGAAGTTTGGGTTTAAGTGTTGGTTCCGTTGTGTCAATATCCATCATGCCTGAGCTGGCCTATGCTATAACGGAAGATTTGTTTGTCGGTGGCGGACTGCGGTATTCCTACTATAAGGACAACCGGTTTACCCCAGTGTATCAATCCACTATATGGGGAGGGAAACTATTTGTAAGGTACTATTTGTTTGAAGATATCTTTTTACACCTTGAGGCTGAGCGATTATATTTTCAGGATCCCAATTACACTAATCCAACTGGTGAGGAATGGATTTACCGTGATTACTATTATGGAGGTGGTGGCTATCGCCAATGGGTTGGGGCAAATTCGTATATGACTATCGAGTTATTATTTGATTTGACAAATAGTGATTATTCATTTGGTTCAAACCCTATGTTAAGAATGGGGTTTGGAATAGGAATCTAGACCTATTTATACCAAGACGCATACATGCTGTAGCTATCAGCAATTCTATTTATTTCTCCTTTCGTTAGTGCTGGGTCTAAGTCTTTTATTTTTTTTGCAGGTGTTCCTGCGTAGATTGATCCGCTTTCCACGATGGTATTTTTGGTTACAACAGCTCCAGGAGCAATTATGGTATTTGAATTTACTACCGCATTATCCATAATAATGGCTCCCATTCCTATAAGCACATTGTCGTGAATAGTGCAACCATGAATTACTGCGTTGTGTGCAATTGATACGTTGTTGCCAATGTTAGTTGGAGCCTTTTTATAGGTGGCATGTATTGTAGCGTTGTCTTGAATATTTACATTGTTGCCAATTCGAATAGAATGTACATCGCCACGAATTACTGCACTATACCATACGCTACAGTCGTTTCCCATGATAACATCTCCAATTATTACTGCGGTTTCAGCCAAAAAGCAGTTGGTGCCAAATTGTGGTTTGTGTCCAAGAAGTTCTTTAATTAGTGCCATCTTTAAAAGTAATTTTAAGTATTTGTTTTGTGTTTTTAGTAATTCGGTAACGATTGTCGGTTCGATATCCGATAACCCAGATTATATCTTCTTCAGAAGTAAGTAGCCAAATATCCTCTTTTTCAAATTGTGAAAGTTTAAGATCAATAAAGAAATCACTTAGTTTCTTTTTGCCATTCATTCCAAATGGATAAAAGTAATCGTTTTTTTTCCATTTTCTAATAATGAGTGGAAGTTTGAGTTTACCTACATCGAATAAAGCAATTTCTGAAGAAGTGTTGTATGTTTTAAGTTTATTGAGAATAATTTCACTCCTAAGATTAATTGGGAATTCAATGGCTTCGTTAGCCGATAATTGATAAGTGTTTTTTAATTGTTTATTTATTTTTCGGATGATGATTTCTTCTCTATTGATTAATAAACGGTGGGTTTCCGAATTAAAGTACTTTCCACTTACAGGTTTATTAAGTTGATGATACACCTTATATATAGTATCGGAATTAAAACCGAATTTGAGAAGATATTCACGGAGGTGAAGGTCTGTAAAATCTAAAGTTAATAAATCATTAATCAATATTTTTTCACTGTTAGCTTCCTTATGTATGATTTTTACGAGGTTTTTGTTAATCGAAGTTTTATAAAAATCTTCAATTTCGCGAAAGTTCTTAATATTTGAATTGAGTTTATACGAAAAATCAGGTGTTAGTTTTTCAAATTCAGGTAAGATATGATGTCGAATATAATTTCGAGTGTATTTATCCGAAGCATTGGATTTATCTTCTCGGAAAGGAATAGCATTTTTTTCTTGGTAACGAACTATTTCTTTTCTGTCAGTAAAAAGAAGGGGACGAATTAGATTTCCATTTTTTGGAAGTATTCCGTGAATACCTGCAATGCCTGTTCCTCGCAAAAGATTAATAAAGAAAGTTTCACTTTGGTCGTCGAGGTGTTGGGCCAAAGCAATTTTTGCAAATTGTTGTTGTTGGGCTAGTTCGCTAAACCAAGAATAACGGAGCTCTCGGGCTGCCATTTGAATGGAAATTCCTTGAGCTTTGGCAAAGCCACTCGTATCGAAAGATTTTACAAAAAACTTAATATTGTTTTCAGCGCAATAGTTTTTGATGAATGCTTCATCCAAATCCGAATCCGCACCACGAAGTTTAAAATTACAATGAGCAACAGCAAAGGGAATTGTTTTTATTTCCTGAAAAAGATGTAAGAGAACCATAGAGTCAATTCCGCCACTTACAGCAAGCAAGATAGATTCCGCGGGCTTGATTAATTGCTCTTCAATAATGTATTTCTCTAATTCCGTTCTCATTTTGCAAAACTACAAAATTAAGGGCATAAAAAAAGAGGCTTTCGATTAAGAAAGCCTCTCTTAAAAATATTATAAACTAAATTATTGAACAATCATTTTCTTAGTTACGCTTGAGTTTCCTGCACGTACAGTGTAGAAATATACTCCAGCTGAAAGTTGATTTGCATCAATTTGGAAAGAATGAGATCCTGCACTTAATGTACCGTTATTCAATTCCATAACTTTTTGACCAGTAACATTCATTACTTCAACAACTACGTTTGAAGATTTAGTTAATCTAACGTCAATAGTAGTAGTTCCTGAGAATGGGTTAGGACGGTTTTGAGATACAGTAGCGATATTGTTAATAGCAGAAGAGAATCCTGGGTTAGTAACAAAATCAGCATCAGTAAATTCAATACCTTTGATATAGTTATGAGTAATAGGGTTGATAGGATCAGTTCCTTTATCAATTTCAGTAACAGGTACTGTATAAGTACCATTATCAGACATTACAATATCAGATAAATAATGGAAGAAACAATCACCATCAATATCAGAACCCAAAGTGAAGTTCGTTGGTGCAGTTGCTTTTCCTGTATTAATATCCCAAGCAGCTACAATAATATTTGGTAGTAAGTTGTATGGTAAATTATCGCCATTAAGAGGAGCTGTAGCAGTATCAGAATCAGCCCAAGCTGCAAAAATTTTGGTTCCGTCTTTAGTACGTCCAGCTTGAATACGCTCATCCCAAGTAATAGCATCATTACCTGATCCGTATCCACAGTTGTTTTTATCAACAGGAACAGTATAAACACTACCTAAATGTTTAGCTTCCCATCCACTAGCAGTTTGATATACATCAAATACAGGATTATAAAAATGACCTGTTTCAT
>QNXT01000294.1 GCA_003973505.1 Bacteroidota bacterium | reverse complement strand
CCCAAAAACATATATTTTGAAAGAGGCGTATTTTGCTGTCCCAAATAATCTTCGCTAATGGATGAATCAAAAAAGCCATCGAGCCCAGCTCCATATTTTCCAATCCAACTATAACGACGATTAAAATCGACTACGAAAGTAGAAGCAAAATAAATAGGTCCGGTTCCATATTCCATGGTTGTGGCCTTACCACCAAAAGCATAGTATAAAGCGATTTCATTATATTTGGATATTTTCTCCAAATCCCTAGAAATCAACTCAGCTCTTCCATCTTCACTTACTGCGTTATGTTTGGGTGTAAAGTGATAAGTCAAATTAAGATTACCACCTCTAAGGTTCATACCCTTATTGGGCGTCTGCATGGCACCATTCGAAAAATGGGTAAAGTCCACCGCCGCACCTAGGTCAAGGCGATTACTAAGTCGGTATTTAAGAAAAAGACCACCATTGAAATAGGCATTAATTTCTGAGCCAATCAAATCATTTTTGTTATTTGTAATAGGATCGAAAGGCGAGAAATTCCATGCCACGCCTAAAGCTGCTTCATAACCCAAAGTAAAGCGTGAAAATCGGACAATGGGTCCTGTATAGAAAAAATAAGCAGCCCATGGCCTACCTAATGTATCGGGGCTATTCAAATAAGCATGATAAATACCCACACCATAAGTAGGAAATGCCAGAAACTGGTCTTGCTTTCGTTCACCATTGGTTTGTACACCCCAACGCAGATCAGCTGCAAAGAAACTCTTATTCAAAGTGCTTGATAAGCTATCACTATATATAATAGGTTGTCCGAAATGCGTTTTCAACTCCATAAAATGATGTACACGCTTTTTATTTTCCTGTGCATCTATATGGAAACTAAATAGAATTAAAAGAAAGAATAAGGTAATTTTCTTGTGCATATTCTGATAATTTGGGCGCAAAAGTAGTACTTTTTCAAGGCAGACACATACTTTATATTATGAATAAAAAAATTATTTTTTTGCTACGATTAAAAATGCGAATATCCACGAATTACACGAATTAACTCGAATTTTTATCCGCGAATATGCAGCAAAGCTGCATATTCGCGGAAATCCGTGTAATTCGTGGATTTCTAAAAACTAACATATTAAATGTAAATCAAACAAAATTTAGGTTACCATGAGCACTTTTTTACAGCCTAAATTAATTACTAAATTGAATTACCTTTGCGGCCTCAAATACTATAAACTATGAAATACATTAGAATATTTATAAAAACACTTATCTTACTGATATTTACGCTTTTCTCTTTACCATTTATCATTAGTCCCGTTTATGATTTTCCTGAACCAACTCCATTTAGTGGTGATAAAATATGGAATCCCTATCAAAACATTGACACAAACAATTGGAGAAAAGGAAACTTCCAAATTCAAGCCTTGGCTTGGGGAGGAATGACCGATGGTAGCAATAACCCCACCGATTCGGTTTTCGCAATTTATAATCGTTTGGGTTACGATATTATTGGTATTTCCGATTATCAGAAAATTAATACCTATTATAAAGGGAATCCTGATTACATCCCAATCTACGAACATGGATTCAATGCGCGTAAAACGCACCAAGTAAGCATCGGCATGAAGGATGATTTTGTGCTTTGGTTAGACTTTCCTTTTTATCAAACTACAAGTCAAAAACAATTTATTATCAACCTACTTCGCCCTCATACCGAGATTTTGGCATTGGTACATCCCGATTTTTCATTGGAAGGTTATTCACACGAAAATCTTAAATATTTAACCAATTACGATTTATTGGAAGCATTAAATCATCAACGTTTTTCCATAAGCCATTGGGACGCCGTACTTTCAAGCGGTCATGCAAAATACATTTTAGCTAATGATGACGCACATAATATTCTTAACCCATTTTTGGTGGGTGTAGTTAGCACCTATATTAATGCCCCCACAACCAATCGAGAGGATATTATTGCTGCTATGAAAGAGGGTAAAACTTATGGATTTGTACCCTATACACCCGATAATGATGACTACACGAAAAAAGCCGAACGAGCCAAACATCTCCCTCTTTTGAAGGAAGCAAGTTTACAAGGCAATCATTTTACAGTTCGCGTGGATGGAAATCCCGTGAGCATTCAATTTGTCGGACAAGATGGTGTAATAAAAAAAGAGGTTAAAAATACAAATACGGCTTCTTACGACTTCCAGAAAGAGGATACTTATATTCGTACTAAGGTGGACTATGGTCGCGCTGAATTCATGCTTCTAAACCCTGTTTTTAGATATTCAGGAGACAATCCTCTTCACGAAGAGCTTGCAACAATAAACTGGTGGAAAACCATTTTATTCCGCGGAGCCTACCTCCTATTTTTCATTTTTGTATTTCGTTTTATCCTTCGAAAAAAATGCAATAAAGCATAAATATGAAAAAAGATTTGGCACATTATAATTATAAGAAAGCGACACTGATTGTAATCCTTTTTTCGTTTATAATACGTGCATTTGCGGCATATAACATAGAACTGGGGAACGACGAAGTATATTATTGGTTACTAGCATCGAACCCTGCTTTAAGCTATTTTGACCACCCTCCGATGTTTGCCTGGTTTATCAATCTATTCTCTTTCGGTCTTACTTTTGACAACGAACTGTTTGTGCGCATGTCTTCGCTTATCGTCTTTTCCATCAACACATGGATTATCTACCTAATTGGTAAAGAAATAAAGAATAAACGAACAGGTTTTATTGCAGTAATTCTATACCAAAGTAGTATTTACACCTTCGTAATTACGGGAATCATGATTATTCCTGATACCCCTTTGAGTCTGTTTTGGCTATTGGCCATGCGAAGTTTCATAAAAGCCATTGCACGCGATAGTATCGGAAAGAATGAAATGAAGCACATGCTTTTGGGAGGCTTATTTACGGGTTTAGCAGTATTATCAAAATATCAAACATTGATTATATGGTTTGGCGTGGGGGCTTTTATTCTGCTTTATCGTCGCGAATGGCTCAAAAAACCTCAGTTCTATATTGCTGGTTTATTAACACTTGTTTCTTTCACTCCTATCTTATTGTGGAATAAAGAAAATGATTGGGCAAATCTTAGTTTTCAAACCAACCGTCTAAGTTTTTTTGGTGAAATAGAGCCATTATACTTTATGCGTGAGCTATTGGGACAACTTGTATATAACAATCCAATCAATGTTGTTTTAGCCATTGTTGCAATAGCTTCTTATCATAAGCGACCTTTCTTAAAAAAATATTATTGGAAAACGCTGCTTTGGTTTGGAATTCCTCTGTCTGTAACCTTTCTTTTCTTCTCGCTTTTTCGACCAACACTTCCCCATTGGTCGGCTCCAGCGTATTTTTCCCTAATGCTTATCTCGGCAGCATGGGTTGAGCAAATTAGCAAAAGATATATCCCAAGTGTAAGCATTGTTGCCATTTCACTAATCATAGTAGCTCTTGGTACTGCTCGATTGCAAATAAATCATGGTATACTCTATGGCAATCAATCAGATGAAATACAAAAACTTGGTGAAGATGATGTTACCCTCGACCTTTATGGTTGGTCGCAAATATCGAGTAAGTTTATGCAACAAAGTTTCCCAAAACACCCCGAGACAAAAACAATCGTTGCCCGAAAATGGTTTAATGCAGCCCATCTCGACTATTACCTTGCTCGAAATAATCATCTTAAACTGATTGCTTTAAGCGATGCAACTGACATCCACGAATACTTACGTATCAATGAAATACGGGGTGGAATACAACAAAATGAAAATGCATGGTATATTAGTACAAGTCGAAGTTTTCAAGACCCAAACGAGTACTTCTCCAATACTTTTAATCGTATTCAGGCGGTGGACACATTGGCAATTTATCGAAATAAAAAGGTTGTAGAATACGCATTTGTATATTATTTAGAAGGCTATAAAGGAAATAAAGCCCTAAATTTGTCAACAGAAAACTAAATATCACAAAACGAATTGTTATCAGATGAAAGTTTTAATGATTTACTGCAATCGATTTGCCTATAAACCTGCCATAAAGAACCTTCAAGAATTTGAGACTCACAGCGAAGGAAAATCCTTTGAGAATGTACAAGTCGCATTTATTCAAGTGGAAGAGCATGATGTAGAAAATGCAAAATCAACAGAAAAGAAACTATTGAATTTTGTAAAATGGATTTGCCGAAAAAATGAATTGAAAAATGTGGTCTTGCATTCCTTTGCTCACCTTTCGGATAGTAAAGCCGATCCTGAGTTTACCAAAGAACTTTTCGACAGAGTAGAAACGCGCTTAAAAAATGTAGGTTTCGAAGTAGCTCAAACCCCTTTCGGCTATTTTCTTGATTTACAAGTGGACGCTCCAGGAGAATCATTGGCTCGCGTTTTTAAATCATTCTAATGGGTATCGCAGGCATCACACTTATTGCCATAGGACTATCCATGGACTCTCTTGCCATTTCCATTTCCAATGGCTTGACATTACGAAACCTAAATCTTTCAAAAAGTCTTAGCATTGCCTTTTCTTTGGCATTCTTTCAAGCATTGATGCCGCTATTGGGCTGGTGGGCAGGAAATGGAATTGAAGCATTTATTGAAGAAATAGATCATTGGGTTGCTTTTGTTTTATTAGGATTTATTGGCGGTAAAATGGTTTACGAAGGCTTGCAAAACAATGAACAAAAATCCGAAACCGAGTTAAGTACTCTCATGTTGCTTAGCCAGTCCATTGCCACAAGTATCGATGCTTTTGCCGTGGGAATCAGCTTTGCTGTTTTAGACTATGAAATTACGCTCCCTGTAATTATTATAGGAATAGTTACCTTTGTTTTTTCGATGATTGGACTCCAATTAGGCAAACTGTTTGGAGAAAAATTGGGCAAGTCGGTTGAAATATTTGGAGGATCGATTCTCATGGGCATAGGAATTAAAATACTTATTGAACATTTGTACTTTAATTAAGGCATCACAATTATGAATAAATATTTTAGGATTATTATTTGGTTGGTATTTATTTTTGGCGGGCTTTTCTTGTCAATCTTTCTAGATCAACATCTGCTTCATTTTCTGCAATTTGAAAAGGACATTTGGAATAAATTCGTTTTTATACTTGGCGTTTTACTATTCGTAAGCGTTTTTAACATCGCTGGAAATGTGGGAAGAACATTGGCTAAATATGGACGAAAATCGAAAGATTTGGAACGATTGCAAACCGACCAATTGGTTACCAAAGGTGTTTATTCCATGATGCGCCACCCCATGAACCAAGGGCTAATTATGATGCCTTTGGCTATTGCCCTAATGGGCGTTTCCCCTTCATTTATTTTTATTATTGCCCCCATAGAGATGTTGGCAATGTATATTATGATTCGGACAATTGAAGAGCCCGAAACCCGAAAGAAATTTGGTAAAGATTATGATGAATATTGTGCTCGTACACCCCGCTTTTGTTTTAAGTGGAAATGTATCAAAGCACTATTGAAAAACCCTGACGCAGAAATATAAACCATGAGAGCATTAATACAAAGAGTTAGTAAAGCAGAAGTACTAATCGACAAGGAAGAAAAAAGAGGAATTGGTCAAGGATATTTGATTTTATTGGGAATAGAAAATGCGGATACCCAAGAAGATATACAATGGCTAAGTGCCAAAATAAGTAAGCTGCGCTTATTTGATGATGAGGATGGGGTGATGAATAAATCCATTTGTGAAATTGATGGAGAAATATTAATTATTAGTCAGTTTACCCTGCATGCCAAAATCAAGAAAGGCAACCGTCCCAGTTATATTCATGCTGCAAAACCTGATATTTCAGTTCCTTTATACGAAGCTTTTAAAAAGCAAATGGCAAAGGATTTGGGGAAAAATATTGTAAGCGGAAAATTTGGAGCCCATATGGATGTAAGTTTAACAAATGATGGGCCTGTTACCATCTGGATTGATACCAAAAACAAAGAATAAGATTTCAAAACCCCATAAGATTAACACTAAAATATGGAACTCGATAAAAAGCAAAAAGTATATAACCTGATACTAACACTTATTCAATACATTAGCTTAATTGCATTTTTGATAATGACACCCTATATTGCCAAAGGAGTTATGTGGCAAATTATAGAAATATTCGGAGTAATCATCGGAGTATGGGCTATTGTGGTAATGAAAAGCAGCAAAATAAACCTTGCACCACAGCCCCGAGCCAATGCACATTTGGTTACGCAAGGACCCTATAAAATCATTCGTCATCCCATGTATTTGGCCATTATTTTAACGCTTACCCCATTGATTGTTACGCACTACGACCAAACACGAGCCATTATTCTTGGGATTCTTTTTGTAAACCTGATTTTCAAGCTCCTGTTTGAAGAGGGACTGCTGAAAGCTTATTTTGAAGGTTATTCCGAATATATGAAAAAATCGTGGCGGTTAATTCCTTGGATATTTTAGTTGGTGTAAACCATTTCTGTTTTGTCATGGTTTTTGTACCAAAAACACATGCCAAAACCGAACATCAGCCACT
>QNXT01000200.1 GCA_003973505.1 Bacteroidota bacterium | reverse complement strand
CCATTTTCCTGACCGTAGTTTTTGTTGCGTTTTCGGTATTTCACGTAAAAGCGATAAGCCCAAGCCAAGGGTTAGCTCAGCCACTGAATCGGTGGAGTAGTCGGGTACATTAAAAACCGCAATATTATTTTGACGACAGCTTTGTAAATCTACATTATTATAGCCCGTAAACGCAACAGCAATAAATTTCAGGTTTTTATATCTACGAATCAATTGCTGGTCAATTTGTGTTTTTACACAGATAATTCCCATAATTGAATTTGTGTTTTCTTCGCCAAGTTGCCAAATCAAATCATAATCAATATCTTTTTCATTGGCAATTGATTGAAATTGCTGTTTGTCTATTCCAAGGTCGTCTAGTATTAAAAGTTGTTGTTTTGACATTGCTATTACGGTTTTAATTTGCTGCGAATTTAGGTATTTCCTGTGGTGCTTAACTAATTCATGTATTTTTGTCGCTTATAAAAACACTTTTTATGGACATCTCGCAATATCTTGACCCAAAACATCCTTATTTCTTCTATATTTTAGGAGCGGCTATCTTATTAATATATATTGCTGTTTCACGAAGAAATCTTAAAAAAGTAGATAAATCAGACTCTCAAGATAATGCTCGTGAAGACGACCAAATCCCAAAAGGAATAGAGCATTTTACACAGCTTGATAAAACAATGAAGTGGAAAAGCATTCTGCTTATTGTTTTAATTATTATTGGTTTGTATTTAGTTATTTTCCAAAGAGGATAATAATAGCGTATAAAAAAACTGCCCTGAATGAATTCAAGGCAGCTCCTAATATTTATTTATATTCATCAATGCTATTTTGCATAAGCAATAGAGCGTGTTTCACGAATTACTGTAATTTTAATTTGGCCTGGATAGGTCATCTCTTCCTGAATTTTTTTAGATAATTCGAAAGAAATTTTACTTGCTTCAGCATCACTTACTTTGTCAGCACCAACGATTACCCGAAGTTCTCGACCTGCTTGAATTGCATAAGTCTTAATTACTCCAGGGAAATTCAAAGCGTGGTTTTCCAAATCTTTCAATCGGTTGATATAGGCCTCAGCAACTTCACGACGTGCTCCCGGACGTGCTCCAGATATTGCATCGCAAACCTGGGTAATGGGTGCAAGTAGGGTAGTCATCTCTATTTCGTCGTGGTGCGACCCAATTGCATTACATACTTCAGGATGCTCTTTATATTTTTCGGCCAATTTCATTCCAAATATTGCGTGTGGCAATTCAGGCTCATGATCTGGCACTTTACCTATATCGTGTAATAGTCCGGCTCTTTTAGCTAATTTTGGATTTAGACCAAGTTCCGAAGCCATGGTAGCACAAAGATTGGCAACTTCACGTGAGTGTTGCAGTAGGTTCTGTCCGTAAGATGAACGGTACTTCATACGACCCACCATGCGAAGAATTTCAGGGTGCATTCCGTGGATGCCTAAATCAATAGCAGTACGCTTTCCGATATCCATAATTTCCTGATCAATTTGCTTCTTGGTTTTTGCTACAACCTCTTCAATTCGTGCAGGGTGAATTCGACCATCACTTACTAATTTATGTAAACTTAGTCGTGCAATTTCACGACGAACTGGGTCGAAACCCGATAGAATAATTGCTTCAGGAGTATCGTCCACAATAATCTCAATACCCGTAGCTGCCTCTAAAGCACGAATATTACGTCCTTCACGTCCGATAATTCGACCTTTGATTTCGTCATTTTCAATGTTAAATACCGAAACAGAGTTTTCAATTGCATGCTCAGTGGCAGTTCGTTGAATTGTTTGAACAACGATTTTACGAGCTTCTAGATTTGCGGAAGCTTTAGCCTCTTCCATTGCATCATTGATAAATGCCATTGCATCTGTTTTGGCTTCGTTCTTAATTGCATTAATCAGCTCTTCTTTAGCTTGATCGGCTGAAAGCCCCGAAATAGTTTCCAACTGTATAACTTGTTGGCGGTGCATTTTGTTTAACTCTTCTTCACGACTTTCTAAACGGTCCAAACGTTGTTGTAGAGCCTCTCTTTGATTTTTTACTTCACGTTGATTTCGTTTTAATTCTTCAAACTTCTGATTCAGACTTGCTTCTTTTTGTTTGATGCGATTTTCTCCACGTTGAATATGTGCATTTTTGTCATTTACATAACTTTCATGCTTCGATTTCAATTTGAGAATTTCTTCTTTAGCTTCAAGAATTTTATCTTTTTTTATTACTTCGGCTTCAGCTCTCGCTTCGCTTATAATCCCGGCACCCTTCTTAGAAGTCTGCTTTTTATTGATTATCGCCATAATATACATGCCGATCAGCAGGGATACAATTGCTGTTACTCCAATGATTAAATAATCCATTTTTAATTTGATTTTTAACCAATTACCTAAAATAATATAAAAATATTGATGGAGGGTTATAAATAAAAACCCGACTGTAATGAAGTATTAAAACCCCAATTATGACATGGGTAGGGATGCCTGGATCGTCGAACGTCCACTGATTAACCGAAGTTAATACCATCAAGATGGTTGAGGCCTGTTCTAAAACCCTATAAGAGCTTTGTCCCTAATTAAGTATCTGTTGAGTTTCATATACTGAAATCATCACAGTGCGGGTCAATATTTATAAGAACTTATCTATTACTCTGATAGTAATTTTTCAACTCCTTTTAATTTATCGAAAACAGCTTTGCTTACGTTGTCGCTTTGAGCTTTCGATTGTAGTAATTCGCTAGTATTCATCAAGGCTGTCATGGCTAAAAGGTCCTGTTTATCCTTAAATGCATAATTGCTAGCAAATTCATTTACTTTATCATTAATCAATACAGCGGCTTTTCTTACATTTTCCTCGTCTTTTGCTTCAACGTATAATCTATAAGTTCGTCCTGCTATATTTACCGAAATTGCAAATTCTTCCATCAGAGTTCTTTTGTTAACTGTTCATCAATGCGATACAACGATCAATTTCCTTAATATAATAATTAAGGACTTTAATTGTTTCTTTATTATCGCCCTCGCTTTCAATAGTTTTAGCTATCTTAAGAACTTGGTATTTGTCTTTTAATTCGTTAATTATTTGTTTATTGTTCTCAATTTCAGCTTTCATTTCTTCAAGCTGAGTTTTAAGATTTGAATTCTCCTCTTCGAGCATGTTTTTGCGATTAACTAATCTCTTGCTCCGTTCCTCAATTAGGTTAACTAATTTCTCCAGTTCGCTCATTTGCTCTGTAATTCGATTTCATTGCAAATATATGAATTTTTTGAGCCTTGTCAATATTTATTGGAGCTTTTTTTGAGTCAATATGCTATGCAGATTGCTTATATCTATAAATGAGAATTATAGCATTAAATTAGTTGAGTCTATTGAAAAGATAATTTGTTAGTTTTGAAAAAGAGTTAAGATAATTTTACGTTCAATGTAAATTCGTTTTAAGTACTTTTGCGCCACATTTACAAATTATGCTGAAGAAGATTATCATAAAAAACTATGCCTTAATAAAGGAGCTTGATTTAAGTTTTGATTTAGGACTTCAAATTATAACAGGAGAAACAGGGGCTGGAAAATCCATTATTATTGGGGCTCTAGGCTTGATTTTGGGTAATCGTGCCGATGTGAGTGTGTTGAATGATAAAAGTCAAAAATGTGTGGTTGAGGCTACTTTTGATATGGATATTCAGTTATTGTCTGATTCTCTGAAAAATAATGATATCGATATCGAGGATTCGCTTATAATTAGAAGGCAAATTAATCCCCAGGGAAAATCAAGAGCTTTTATTAATGATACTCCTGTTAAGTTGCCCGTATTGCGTGAACTGAGTGCGCGATTAATTGATGTAAATTCTCAGCATCAAACATACAGCCTAAATGATTCGAAAAGTCAATTACAATTATTAGATAATTATGCGGGCTTAACAAAAAGGCTTATAAAGTATAGAAAAGACTATTTAATCTATAAAGGGCTTACGAAAGAACTTGATGAGATTGAAAGCAAAGAACGGAAAGCAAAGGCGGAAAAGGACTTCCTTCAGTTTCAATTCGATGAATTAGAAAAGGCAAATCTGGTCGAGGGAGAGCAACAATCAATAGAAGATGATTTGCAAGTTTTAAACCATGCAGAGGAGATAAAAAGCCATTTGTATGAGGCGGATAATAATTTACAGTTTGATGATAATTCTGTGCTGAATTCCCTGTCATCTATATTAAGTAGTATTCAATCAATCAGTTCATATCATGATGATTATAATACTTTATCTAAACGATTAGATATAGTGTTTATTGAGTTGCAAGATATCGCTCAGGAGATAGAATCATTGAAAGAAAATGTTGATTTTGACCCTCTACGATTGGAAGAATTGAATCAGAGAAATGATTTATTAAATCGACTTCTACAAAAGCATATTGTAAATTCTGTTGAAGAACTGATCACCCTAAAAGAGGAGATTGAAAATAAACTTTTATCTTTTGAAAAGATTGATGAAGATAAATCTTCTTTACAGAAAAAAATCACTGTTTTATTCGACGATTTGGTAAAACAAGCCGATGAAATACATGAAAAACGTAAAAAAGTGATTCCTGAAGTCCAAAAAGAGGTTGAAAAGAGTTTAGCTTCTTTGGGAATGAAGTCTGCCCAATTTGTAGTGGAGCTTGAAAAAATGGAGCAGTTAAGTGTTACGGGTAGGAATAAACTTCAATTTTTGTTTTCAGCAAATAGAGGAATGGAAGTTGGACCGATTTCAAAAATTGCATCTGGAGGAGAGCTGTCACGCTTGATGCTCACTTTGAAGAATGTATTGACAGCTAAAAAATCATTGGCTACGATGATTTTTGATGAAATTGATACGGGTGTTTCGGGCGATATTGCCAATATGGTGGGTAATATGATGAAATCGATGGGAGAGAAGATGCAAATTATCGCGATTACCCATTTACCTCAGATTGCAGGAAAAGCAAATTCACATTATAAAGTATATAAACAAGAAGATGAGGAGCATACCTATTCTTCCATTAAAAAATTAAATAACGAAGAACGTATAGAAGAACTGAGTTTAATGATCAGTGGGACAGTCGGTTCAAAGGCAGCCACGGCAACGGCACGTGAATTAATGAATTAAATGCTTATATTAGGTATAGGATTACCGATTTGGTAAAAAAAACTATATTTGCATCTTTAACATAAAACAAAAGACAAACAAAGAATAAAACTAAAATATATATTATTATGGCTTACAACTTATTAAAAGGAAAAAGAGGGATTATTTTTGGTGCTTTAGATCATGATTCTATTGCATGGAAAGTTGCTGAACATGCATATGAAGAAGGAGCAATATTTACATTATCAAATACTCCCTTGGCATTACGTTTTGGTGAAATTAATGAGTTGGCCGAAAAAACAGGCTCCAAAGTAATTATGGCGGATGCTACGAGTGTTGAAGATATTGAAAGAGTGATTTCTGAGTCAATGGAAGCATTGGGTGGAAAATTGGATTTTATTCTTCATTCCATTGGAATGTCGATGAACGTACGTAAAGATCGGGCTTATGATGATTTGAATTACGATTTTTATCATAAAACATTGGATGTTTCGGCTATGTCGTTTCATAAAGTATTACAAGTAGCAAGAAAGCTTGACGCCATTAACAACTGGGGATCAGTAGTAGCATTATCGTATGTAGCTGCCCAACGCACTTTATTTCGCTATAATGATATGGCTGATGCGAAAGCAATGTTAGAGTCTATTGCACGTAGTTTTGGATATATTTACGGTCGAGATAAAAAAATCCGTGTAAACACCATTTCTCAATCCCCAACCATTACTACTGCGGGTAAGGGTGTGAAAGGCATTGATAATTTGATTGATTTTACGGAGCGTATGTCCCCTTTAGGAAATGCAACTGCTGATGAGTGTGCTGATTATTGCGTGGTGATGTTCTCTGATTTAACAAAAAAAGTTACCATGCAAAATCTGTTTCATGATGGTGGTTTCTCCAGTATGGGTATGAGTTATCGTGCTATGCAGATGTATAATAAAAGTATCGAAGCTGCAATTAAAGATGGCACTTTAAATATTGATGATTAGATACAGTTAATCATTTTTTGAAAAGCCCTTATTTATTAACTAAATAGGGGCTTTTTTTTGTAACTAAATGTGTTTATTTAAGTATAAACTTGAATTGACTAGTAGAATTAGTTTTATTCATGAAAATAGCTAAATATATTCGGCCTATACTTGCCTCAGTTTTTATACTGCTCACTCTTTTAGTTTCTGCCCAAGAAAGCTTTAAGGACGAGGAAGCAATGGCGAAGAAGGCCGATGCGCTATTTAAGAAAGAACAATTTCGTCAAGCATTTGAATACTATCAAACCCTTTTAAGTAATCACCGTGAAAATACTTTATACAACTATCGTTTTGGAGTGTGTATGATGTATAGTGATAAAGAGGATAAAGAGCAGCCCATAAAATATCTTGAATATGCAGCTACGGATTCGACCTTGGATCATCGCGTGTTTTATTACTTAGGTCGGGCATA
>QNXT01000143.1 GCA_003973505.1 Bacteroidota bacterium | reverse complement strand
ATTTTTGGCAATCACTTCTTCGTTTTCATCTTTATTATCAACAGTTTGTTGAGCACTATCTGAGGTTGTTACCAATGAAGAGGAATCAACTATTTCAGACTCTTTAGTTACCGCTGTATCTACCGCCACCTTGGCAATTTCAGCATTATTTTTTGTTTCCTTAGAATCTTGATTATCGGCAGTTTGCGCAATAGGCTGCTTACTCTCGAACAACGAACTAATATTCTCAGCTTGCCAAAAAGCTACTCCAGCTAAGATAATTGCCACAACCCAAAGTACAATCAAAACAAGGCTTCTTGATTTCTTCTTTTCCTCAACCGCGGCCGTAACAGGCTTCTCCGATGGTACAATCTTTTTTACAGGCTCCTGAATAAAACCTTGCAGTCCAAAATTCTTCTTTACATAGTTAAAACTACGATCTTGTTCAAGAATAATCTCCCCCGTATGATGAACATATAAATAACCAATATTCTTCAATTGAACTTTCTGCCCTGCTTTCAATCCCTTTTGAACTTTTTCTACAAAATCGCTTATTGCTTCCTTCGCCGAGGCGGTCCCAATCTTTTTTTCCAACAAATCGTCTTGCACATTCGCATCGGCACGAAACTTTATCTTTTTAAACTCAGGGCTAAACGAATGCTCAACAGGATGAATATATGCCTTTTCGATTTCGGTAGTAAAAACACCCAAGCCACTTACAATCACTTGATCGTGATCAAAAAACAAAGTACTTAAAGTAAAAACAACATCCATATTACAACATCTTTAAGGCTTTATCAATATCCTCAGGCCGATCGATGCCAAAGGTTTCGAATTCTGTTTCACGAATATAAATATGATAACCGGCTTCTAACCAACGTAATTGCTCCAAAGACTCGGCTTGCTCCAAATGAGAAGGCGGCAAGTCAACTAATTGCTTAAGCACTTTGGTTTTATAAGCGTATAAACCAATATGTTTGAAATAATCGAATTCTGAAATCCAATTATTCTGTTCGACCGAACGCAAGTATGGAATGGGTTGCCGACTAAAATAGTGTGCTTTATGCTTATCATTAAAAACCACTTTTACCACATCGGGACTAAACAGTTCTTCTTCGATACTAATTTTTTTTGCCAAAGTAGCAATATCCACATCGTTTTGAGCAATGGCTTCACAAAGCAAATCAATCTGTTCGGCTTGAATGAATGGCTCATCGCCTTGAATATTCACCACAGCATCGTACTCCTCAGACAAACGTGATACTAATTCGTAAATACGTTCGGTACCATTTCTATGCTTTTCTGAGGTCATCATCACATTGCCTCCAAAATCTCGAACATGCTCCTCTATCTGTTTATGGTCGGTTGCCACATACACCTTATCAATAAGTTTCGACTTGCTAACCTGGGAATAAACCGCATGAACCATGCTTTTATCTCCAATGCGCGCCAAAGGTTTGCCTGGAAATCGGGTTGATGCATAACGAGAAGGAATTACCCCAAGAATTTTCATCTGTATAATTTATTAACTAGGTGATATACTATTCTATAACAATACTTTAATCATAAGCAAAAGGCTTTATATGAATAAAATTAATTCGATTCATAAAAGCGTTTTTGCACCAATTAGAATAAGCCGTTGATTTCAGCATTTATTTTCTCAATAACACTTCCTAAATCAGAAGGATTATTTATAAAATCAATATTATCAACATCAATAATCAAGAGCTTTCCTGCATCATAATTATTAATCCATTTTTCATAACGTTCATTCAAACTTTTCAAATAGTCGATACGGATGGAATTTTCATAATCACGACCACGCATTTGAATTTGGTTTACCAAATTAGGGACAGACGAACGTAGATAGATTAATAAATCCGGTGCATTAATAAAAGAACTCATTAATTCGAATAAGGACTGGTAATTTTCGAAATCCCTTGTTGGCATTAATCCCATTTCATGCAAGTTGGGAGCAAAAATATATGCATCTTCATAAATAGTTCGGTCTTGAATAACGGTTTTATTACCATCGCGGATTTCCACCACCTGACGAAAACGACTATTCAAAAAATAGATTTGCAAGTTGAATGACCAACGTTGCATATCTTCATAAAAACTATTTAAGTATGGGTTGGTTTCTACCTCTTCGAAATGAGGCTCCCACTTAAAATGTTTGGCCAGCAAACGCGTTAAACTCGTTTTTCCCGCACCAATATTCCCAGCTATCGCTATATGCATAGTATTTTAATATTTCTTTGGTTATTGTAATTTTAAGGAATACAAAAATAAGATAATTATGATAGTATCTATGGATTTTTTTGAAACTTCAAATAGCACCTCACACCATACTTCAAAAATAATTTTAAGCAAAAAAAAGGAAAGCAAATTTTTGCTTCCCTCCTATTATCTTATCTCAAATCGTTAGAATTAGACTATGACAGCCAATTCATTACTTCGATAGTTTTACGCGCACAGCAGCAAGTCCTTTTGGACCTTGTTCCACTTCGTAAGTTACCAAATTATCTTCTGCAATTTCATCAATGCAATTGTTGATATGCACAAAAACACTCTCCTTGGTTTCAATATCTTTAATAAAGCCAAATCCTTTTGAATCATTAAAAAATGTAACGGTTCCTTTGCGAATAGGATCAAATGCTTCTGCATCGCGTGAAGGAACACCCAACTCGATATCTGAGGCTTTAATTTTTTTCTTTTTAGAAGGGTCTGGCGGTGTATCTACAATCATTCCATTCTCGTCCACATAGGCCATCATATCATCAAGACCTCCTTTTTTTTCTGCTTCTTTACGAGCTAAACGCCTAGCTTCTTTCTCTTTGCGTTTTTTCTCTTTTTTATTTCTTACTTCTTTTTTTCCAAATGTTTCTTGTGAACGACCCATATAATTACTTCTGTATTTTTAGTTTGTTTTGTATTGATTATAAATATCTTGCAAAGATAGGTTTTTATTTATAATAATCAAGCTGCAATAATCAGTATTTTTAGCTATACATTTTATCACGCAAAGCCTGAATCTTTTCATCTACAATATAATCGTCGTAATCCATTAATTTATCAATAATTCCATTAGGTGTAAGTTCAATTACCCGATTACAAACCGATTGAATGAATTCGTGGTCGTGAGACGACATAAATATATTTCCAGGGTATTTTATCAGGTTATTATTAAATGCCTGAATCGATTCCAAATCAAGGTGATTTGTAGGTGTATCCAACACCAACACATTGGCATCAAGCAGCATCATTTTTGAAATCATACAACGCATTTTTTCACCTCCGGAAAGCACATCTACTCTTTTGTAAATATCTTCACCAGCAAAAAGCATTTTACCCAAATAGCCACGTATATAAAGCTCTGTGGTGTCGGTTGTAAATTGACACAACCAATCGAACAAAGTTAATTCACTATTAAAATAAGACGAGATATCACTTGGCAAATAGGCTTTTGTAATGGTTTGTCCCCATTCATATCCACCTGCAGCAGGTTTTTGATTTCCATTGATAATCTCGAAAAAAGCAGTCATTGCACGAGGATCGCGTGAAAGAAATACAATCTTATCACCTTTATTTGCATAAAACTCCACATCATCAAAAAGCACTTTTCCATCCACCTCTGCTTTCAAGCCACTAACTTCAAGTATCTTGTCACCAGCCTGACGTTCGGGGGTAAAAATAATGCCCGGATACTTACGTGTTGAAGGTTTAATATCTTCGATATTCAACTTTTCAATCATTTTTTTACGACTGGTCGTTTGTTTTGATTTTGAAGCATTTGCACTAAATCGAGCAATAAATTCCTGAAGTTCTTTCTTCTTTTCTTCCGCCTTTTTATTTTGTTTCATCTGTTGCTTCAAAGCCAACTGACTACTTTGATACCAGAACGAATAATTACCGGCAAACATCTGAATTTTTCCAAAGTCGATATCGATGGTATGCGTACTAATTGCGTCTAAGAAGTGACGGTCGTGAGAAACCACTAAAACCGTATTTTCATAATTGGCAAGATAATTCTCTAGCCACATCACCGTTTCGAGGTCAAGGTCGTTGGTAGGCTCATCAAGCAAAAGGTTATCAGGTTTACCAAATAAAGCTTGAGCCAAAAGCACACGAACCTTTTGCTTACCACTCATATCCTTCATTAAGGTATAATGAAACTCCTCTTTTATCCCCAAATCGCTCAATAAAGAAGCTGCATCACTTTCCGCATTCCAACCTTCCATATCCCCAAATTTCTCTTCCAATTCGGCAGCTTTAATACCATCCGCATCCGAAAAATCCTCTTTCATATAAAGAGCATTTTTCTCCGTCATAATATCCCAAAGTTCCTTATGACCCTGCATTACAGTATCGAGAACTGTAGATTCGTCAAAAGCATAATGATCTTGACTCAAAACGGACAAACGCTCACCAGGTCCCAAAGTAATGGTACCCGCCGCTGTATCAATCTCTCCGGAAATTGCCTTCAAAAAAGTTGATTTTCCAGCACCATTTGCACCAATTACACCATAACAATTGCCTGGCAAAAACTTCAAGTTTACATCTTGAAAAAGAACTCGTTTACCAAATTGAATTCTAACATCATTTACATTAATCATAATCTACTCTTATTATATGCAGTATTTCAATAAATTACCACACTTATTATTATCCTCTAAAAAGTTTGCAAAAGTAGGTATTATTTTATAATAGCGTGTTTAAAAACTGTTTAATTTTTAGTCTGAAAAATAATCGCATTTACTTTTAAATTACGACATTTGTTCTTCTATTTTTACTTTTAATAACACTAGTATCAAAAATAGAACTAAGAACATTCAAAACATGAATCACTTTTCAGATATAGTAATTAAGTTCAGGAGAGCAATTATAGCTATTGTAAGTATTCTTACACTCTTTTTTGCCTACCAATTGCTATCCATTAAAGTTGATTCCAATATCGTAAATTCATTACCCAAAGATGACCCTGAAGCCAGTTTATTTCGAGCTGTGGGTGACCGTTTTGGAAGCAATGAAATTGGGATGATTATCATTAAATCAGATAATGTTTTAATGCCCAATGTGCTTGACGACATTGCCCTTATAACCGACTCACTCAGTAATTTTCCTGAGCTTACAGCCATTACAAGCATTACCAATATTATGAATCTTCAGGTGGTGGATGGCGATTTTGAGGTTGATAATTTAATAAACCAAGGTAATAGACCCCGAAACCGAGCTCAAGCCGACAGTTTATTGAAGATTATTGCAGCCAACGAAATGGTTACGGGTAACTTAATCAGCAAAGATGGAAAAGCTGCCGTGGTTATGTTTTCATATATCGATAGTGTGGCAGTGGAAAAAGTATCGGCTAATATGATGGCGCGAATCGAGAAGTTGCCGATTAATGAAGAATACTATTTTGCAGGGGCCCCCTTTATGCGAACCTATGTTTCGAAGGTCGTACGACACGATATGAGCCGATTAATTCCCATATCATTCTTGATTATTTCTTTACTTTTATATTTAAGTTTTCATAATCTACGGGGCATTTTCCTTCCCTTGCTCACAGCGGGTTTGGCCATTGTTTGGAGTATGGGTGTTTTTGCTTTGCTCGGCATTAAACTTTCCATGGTTTCCAATAATGTACCCATCATTATTTTGGCGGTGGGCACTGCCGATGCCATTCATATTCTGAATAGAGTAAATCATTGCAAAGAGAAAAACCAAGCAACAGCGGTTCGTTTATCGATGAATGTCATTTTGGTTCCATTAATTCTGACCACACTTACCACGATGGTCGGTTTTATGTCCTTTATTTTTGGTGCCTATTTAGGTATGATTCGTGATTTTGGCATTTTAGCTTCATTGGGAACATTCTTTGCAGGAATACTTGCAATTACTTTTGTTCCTGCTCTTTTAGCTACACTCCCACATCAAGAATTAAAGAAGAAAAAAAGCAATAAACCTTCAAAAATCAATCAATTATTATTGGAACCGCTTAGTAGAAAAGTGGTGCAGCAACCACGAAAGGTAATCATGGTTTGGTTAATGATATTTGCTTTAAGCATTGGAGGTATTTTTATGCTAAAACGCAGTGTGAGTGTAGCGGGCTATTTCAAGAAAAACCATCCTGTAAGCATATCGGAAGAAATACTAGCCAAGGATTTTGGGGGAACCAAGCCCATATTTATTGTATTTAAGGGAGACATACAAAGCCCAAAAGTACTTCATGCCATGATGGATATGGAGGATTATATGAAAAAGAGTCCTTTGATTGGCAGCACACAATCCATTGCTGATATTATTCGAAATCTCAATTACATAATTCAAGGACAAAACAAAATACCCGATGATGAGTCTAGCATTGGGCAGCTTTGGTTTATGCTAAGCAATCAAGAAAACCTAAATCACTTGGTTACCGAAGACTTGGACCAAGCGCTTATTATTGCAAAGTTTCAAGACCAAGGAGCCACCTCCACCATCGATATACAAAATTATATGCAACGCTATTTCGATGCGCATCAATCTGAAGATTATTCGGTGCAAATGACGGGCATGCCCTTTGTAAATGCA
>QNXT01000125.1 GCA_003973505.1 Bacteroidota bacterium | reverse complement strand
ACAGGGACATTCTTTTTAATAATACCTGCCTTTTCACCTGCGATCTTCTCCAAAGTATCGCCCAAGAATTGAGTATGATCCAAACCAATATTCGTAATTAAACTTACAATGGGTTCCACCACATTACTCGAATCAAGACGTCCTCCCATTCCCGTTTCCATCACCACAATATCCACATTTTGTGCACGAAAATAATCCAATGCCATGGCAAAAGTAATTTCAAAAAAACTAGGTCGAATGCTTGTGAATTGCTCTTTATAAACATTCACAAACTCAACAACAGCCTCTTCACTAATCATCTCACCATTTACTTTGATACGTTCACGAAAATCTACCAAATGAGGCGAAGTGTAAAGACCTGTTTTATAACCTTGCTGCTGCAAAATGGAGGCAATCATATGCGCACTACTCCCCTTCCCATTGGTACCTGCAATATGAACTGCAGGAAATGCTTTTTGTGGCTGCTTTAACATATCCATTAATGCAATGGTGTTACTTAAATCGGCCTTATAAGCCGCAGCCCCTTGCCTCTGAAACATAGGAAGTTGACTAAAAAGAAAATCAATAGTTTGAGTATATTGGCTCATCAATTATTTAATTTTGCTTGGATGTTTATTTTAACTTCAATTCGCCCGTTTCTATCCAATGAGTGATAGCTGCAGCATTTGGGGATGTTGATGGGGAGAAATAAGCCACTAGGTTTCCATTTTCGTCAATCAGGTATTTTTGGAAATTCCATTTCACTTTACTCGACATTTTACCATTTTGCTCTGACTGAGTCAACCAAGCATATATGGGAGCTTGATTTTTTCCTTTTACCGAAATCTTACTCATCATTTTGAAACTCACATGAAAATTGCTGGTGCAAAATTCTTTTATTTCCTCATTGCTTCCGGGTTCTTGCCAAAGAAAATTGTTTGCAGGAAAAGCAACTATTTCGAAGCCTGTATTCTTATACTTCTGATATAATGCTTCCAAATCTTTATACTGTGGTGTATAATGGCATTTTGAAGCTACATTCACAATCATAAAACGTTTTCCCTTCAAACTGCTAAAGTGAAAATCTTGCCCATTAATATCTTTTACCGTAAAATCGTAGATAGACTTACTACCTGTTTGGAAGGAAAGCATAAAAAAAGCCATAACGATTATTGTAAGTCGCTTCATCATTTATTTAAGAGTAGGTTTTAAAATTTTACTAACCACCTATTATAAAAACATATTCAATGGTTCCAATTTGCACTTCAGGAGCATCGGGTTTAGCATCGAATACCGAAGCCATAGCCGCTTTAATGGCCAAACTACGCAATTGTGTATTAGGAGTTAGTGTTCCTTTTTCTTGAACCTCGGCATTAATCACTTTACCACTTTTATTCACCCAAATTTTCACCACCACAGTACCTTCTTCTGAGTAATCTATCGATGGTTTTGGCAAGCTTTTTCCTTTACGTCCTTTCAATTGATAACTAATCCCATTACCATGGTTCCCGACATAATTCTTAGCATTTGGATCGCCACCCTTTTTACCCTTATCACCAGGCTTTTTATCAGGACCTTCTGAACTTCCTTTTACGGTTTTCTTATTTTTATTAAAAATAAATCGCTTATCAACTGTCTTAGGTTCTTCTTTTGGTTCAACAACAGGGTCTGTTTTTTTTACATTATTTACTTTATCATTAACTTTCACCGTTTTAACCTCTTCTTGAGTAACTACTTTTTCCTCGGTAGTAACTTTCTGTGGTGTTGGTGGTGTAGCTTTTTCCTCAACAGGCTTTTCGGTCTGCTTCTCCCCCATTCCCTCAGCTGAGTTTCCAAGATTCACCTCCACACCAATCTCAGGACGCGGTGGCATCGGTGGAGTTAAACCCGTAAAAATAAGTATAAGAATAACCAACACATGAAACAACAGTGTCGCAATAATTGCTGTTCGCTTATTCTTATCTGAGAAATAACTCATTTTTAATACTTTAATTTATTTGTCAACTTATTTTATAATATTCAGAACCATTTGAGCAAGTCGTAAACTCCCCTCCTCACTTTGTATAAATTCCCGATTATCTTTATTATCTATATAGCCCATTTCTATCATAATAGCTGGAGCATTTGATTTGCTTAGAATATCAAAATTCCCTTCTTTTGCCACTGTTTCTCCCAGCTCATCAATTCTACTATCAAGTAAAACTTTCAGAAACTCATTTGTCTGATCAATAAAATGATTCTTACGAGAAGTAACAAATTGTAGTCCACTTTTTCTCCCACCTTCGGTAGATTGATTCATATGTAATGAAATTACCAAGTAAGGCTTCAAAGAGTTTATCATAGCCAAACGGTCTTTTATGGATAGGAATTTATCATCTTCGCGAAGCAAAACAATTTCCACATCATCATTCTCGTTGAACTCCTTTATCAATTGTGCGATACGAAGGGTAATATCCTTTTCAAAAACACCATCAGCAACGGCTCCCAAGTCGTTGCCACCATGTGCCGCGTCAATTACAACAACCTTCTTATCAACATTCGTACTAAAAGACATCATGCCTATCAAAACAAATAATCCCAATATTTTAAATACTCTTTTCATATAGATAATCTTTTAATTAACGAATAATATCCAATCAATTTTATTCAGGTTTTGTTGCCAACACCACTTTATAATGATGTCCGCCCTGAACATTTATTTTATTCACAGCATCAATTACATTTACTACATGTTGAACAGCCACACTTTGGTCAACTTTAAGCATTACCGAACCTTTATCAGCATTACCCAAAGCCGCAGCAATAGCAGATTGTAATTGCTCCTTCTCAACACGATGTGCCTGATCTTGAATATAATAATTCAATTGATCGTCAATATATACTTCAATATCTTTTTTAGCCTCAATCACAGGATCACTAGTACTATTAGGTAGTAAAAGCGGTATTGCATTAGGACTCACAATGGTAGAAACCAAAATAAAAAATACCAATAGTAAAAATACCAAATCGGACATCGAGGCGGTACTAAACTCTACGCTGCGTTTATTTCTAAGTTTTATAGCCATATTGCCTCCTTAGTTTAGTTTGCTGGTTCGTGTAATAAATCCATAAATTCGGTAGCACGTGCTTCAAGAATAAAAACCACTTTCTCGATGCGAGCTACAATCACATTATAGGCGATATATCCAATGATACCCACAATAAGACCCGCTATTGTTGTTACCATAGCTTGATACATACCGTTTGACAATAGATTAATATCAAGGCTATTTCCCCCATTCGCCATATCGAAGAAAACCTGCACCATACCAATAACCGTACCCAAGAATCCAATCATAGGAGCAGCACCTGCTACGGTAGCCAAAATAGCCACATTCTTTTCCAATTTCGAAACCTCAAGTTTTCCTACGGTTTCTATCGCCTGATTGATATCAGGTAAAGGACGACCAATACGAGCGATTCCTTTTTTAATCATTTTCGATAGCGGCGTATTCTGATTATTGCAAAGAGCGATTGCAGCTTCCACTTTACCACTAATAATGAGGTCTTTAATATCATTCATAAACCCACTCTCATCTTTAGAAGCTTTCATGATGGCCATAAACCGTTCCACAAAAATATAAATCGCAATGACAGACATAATAGCCAAAGGTCCCATAATTGCCCAGCCACCTGTTTTGGTCAACTCCCATATTGACAGTTCATTCCCCACAGCTTGGGCTTTTTCGGCCACAGCCGATGCCGTGTCGATTACAGCACTCCCTGCCTCTTCTATTTGCAACATGATAAAAAGTAATGCACTCATTTTTAGTATATTTATTTGAATTTATTTAATTGTCTAAAATTAGGTATAATGAACAAGTTCAATGTTTTCGTAAACCGAACTTTTTAACATCATAATGTTAATTTAACTTCATAAGAAAACGCCCAAACAGAGCATCCCTTCACAGAAAGTAAATTTACAATATTCAAAAAGAGAAAATATAAAATATTCAGAAAAAGACTTACTTACAATTCCTTAAGATAATTAAGAAACAAATCCATTCCTTCTTGTTTTTCACGATCGAGATTATAACTTATATAATGATTAAGATAATCTTCGAGTTCCTCTTTTTGTTCCACTTGAGCATAAACGTCTAAAGAGGTCGTAATATTTTGCAAACCATAAGAAAGTGCCGAATTAAACGCTGAAATAAAAGAATCTGACAGCACTTTATTTGCAACCCATACAGCAAATACAAAAGGTTTTCCTGTAAATTCTTGCCATACTTCGGCTAAATCATAAATGTATGGATAATCGTTGAGGTAGTTATAGGTTTTATCACCAATTAGAACAATAGAAGTATGCTGGTTTGATTTAGGAAAATCGGCAGGAGCTTGTTTCCACAACCAATCCTTCTTCCAATAATGCTTTGCTAAAACTTTAATAAGGTTTACCGATGTGCGCGATTCTGAATCAAGGTAAACCGCTTTAATTTCGTCAAGAGGAACACGACTCATTAACAAAACGGTTTTCACCTTTCCCACAGCACCAATACAATAATCAGAGATAATTTGAGCATTAGGAAAAGAAGGCAGCTGAGCTACAGGAATAAGCCCAACATCTACCTCCTGTGTTTGCAACTTTTCAGCACATACAGAAGGAACATCTTTTGATAAACAAATGGAATCAGATTTAAGTTTCTGCGTAATACCATAAATAAAAGGATATGTATTGGCATAGGAAACAGCCGATATTCGAATTTGTTCTTTCTCTTTCATCAACATCTATTCTCCTTTAACTCGCTTTATTTGCAATGGCTTGTGTAATTCGTAAGATTTTTAACTCCCAAAGCTTCTGCCTTCAAATAATCTTTGCATGACTTTGTTCGGTTGCCCAACGAAAACCATAATTGCGCTCGCGAGCGATAAGCCTCTCCATATTTTGGATTGAGTCTGATGGCAGTATTATACTGTTGCATTGCCAAATCCTGTTTACCTTGGTTAAAATAAGCCCTTCCCAAATATAAATGCGCCTCACATTGCGTACTATCCATAGCAATCACCGAATTAAATTTTTCTATCGCATGAGTCCAATCGCCTTTATAGAGATTTTTGATTCCTAAATTTAACTCTGATCTTATTTTTGCTTTATTATCGGTACACGAACTTAGGGTAAAAGCAGAAACCATTACTACAATCAACACTTTTACCAAAAAATATTTTTTATTCTTCATTATGATTAGCCTCTATAATTAATTTTTGCATCCATTCAGGGCAACGCATTCTTTTGCCGTTTTGCTTCGAAATAAATACCAAAGTCGTTTTCCCTTTATTTAATAACTCACCTGCATTATTATAAATCTCGTATTCAAAAACCATATCACGATCAGGCACTTCCGGAACCCTTGTGCGTATGGTAAGCAAATCGTCATATTTGGCCGACTTAAGATATTTCACACTCATTTCCACAACAGGCATAATAACGCCCGTTTCCTCTAATTTATGATAAGACGAACCCAAACTTCGTAATGCCTCCGTTCTGCCCACTTCATAATAAGAAGCATAATTACCATAATAAACAAAGCCCATTTGGTCGGTTTCGGCGTAGCGTACACGCACTTGTGTTTCTGATACCATTATTTTACTATTTATAATAAATTTGAAAAACAAAAATACTATATTTGTACTGACCATTTGTTTCTGGGAAGAACAATAAATTAAAACTTTTTAACCAAGAAAACTTAATGACAAAAACTTTATTTTTTGCGCTAATTATTAGCGTATTAACAATTTCGTGCACCCAAGAATCTGCTTGGCATGTCCATAGTACTCACAGCGAATATATAGAAGTTGACTCCAACACTGCTCCTACTGAGGATTCTGTAATGCTTAGAGAGATTATGCCCTATAAGCAACACTTAGATTCGTCAATGAACATTATAATTGCTTATAGCAATAAGGAATACTTCAAAAAGAAACCCAATGGAACGCTAAATAATATCGTTTGCGATATGGTTTTCGATGTTATTGAAAAACGATATAAGGACTCCCCTTTCAAGCCCGATTTATGTTTACTCAATTATGGTGGTTTACGTCGACCTCTTCCCAAAGGGAAAATAGTCATTTCCGATATTTATCAACTTATGCCATTTCAAAACGAATCGGTTATTTGTCGATTATCAGGAAAACAGATGAATAAAATGTTTGATTATTTGGCTAAAACAAATGGCCAACCCATTGGCAATATGATGGTATATTATGATAAGGGGATTTTTCAGAAAGCAATAATTGCCAATGAGCTATATGATTCAACGAAAACATATAATGTGCTCACTTCAGATTATACTGCAAAAGGAGGCGATCATATGGACTTCTTTTTATCGGCAGATACAACGATAAAATGTGGCAGCTTGCTACGGAATGATATATTTACCTATATAGCCGCATTGGAAGATAGCACATTACAAGCATCAGAGAAAGATCGAATTATCTTTAAAAACGAAAATCAATCATCACAAAATAATAACCGCAATGCAAAATAGACGACAATTTCTAAAAAGACTGGGAGGTTTGAGTATTGCAGCGGCATTTGTCGGTACTCCATTACAGTTATTGGCAAAAAAATCGAATGACATTATAAAGATTAGCATTCTAAGCACCAATGATGTTCACAGTCGTATTGAGCCATTCCCAAAG
>QNXT01000127.1 GCA_003973505.1 Bacteroidota bacterium | reverse complement strand
GGTCATCCACGTTGTTGCACTTTTTGTGAAGGGAGCGACCATTCCCTGCAAAGTGCGCCTAGTGGCTAACCGCTTTCTGACTCGCTGTATCCATCAATACAATATTGTTGGAGTACTAGATAATAACACCATTATTCACAGATAAAAGAGAGAAATTACACATTGAAAAAATCAAATTTATCCTCTAAAAAGCCTTTATTTGCAATAAGTAGCTGTCTTGCGGGAGAGCAAGTTCGTTATGATGGAAAATCACAGGCTTTAGGTGATGAATTAGCACAACTAGAAGCGAAATATCGTTTACTATCTATCTGCCCTGAAATGGCGATTGGCTTAGGTGTACCGCGCCCTCCTATCCACTTACGCTGGTCTGAGTCCACACAAAATTACCGTGCGGTTTTAATTGAACAGCCAGAAGTGGATTATACAGAGGCTTTACATGATTATGCTGTGTTGCTGTTAGCAAAATATCCTGAGTTGACGGGCGTTATTCTTAAACAGAAATCACCAAGCTGTGGCACGGGAAAGACTAAATTATTTGATAGGCATGGAGAGTTACAAAGGGCTGATGGTTGGGGGATATTTGCGGCAGAACTGCTTCGTTTAAGACCGTGCTTACAGGTCTTAAACGAAAACAATATTATCTACCACATCAAATCATCAGGAATTTGATAATCCGCATAAGGGTCGTCAGATTCAACCGCGTCTGTGATGGAGCTTGCTAAGTCATTTAACAAAACAATCGACTGACTATCACGCTCGTTTATTTTTTTAGCGGCATCTTTAGGAATCAGGTGGTAGCTATTATCTAGTTTTGCGATGGCTAATATGCCACGACTCATTAATTCATGATTTTTAGATGATACATACAGGGTTTTAATTTTTGCATCATCCGTAAAGTTGTAGGCTTGCTCATTTTTACCATTGGATTTTTCGATACTATTTAATTCTATTATTTGCCGTATCTGTGCGGTTATCGCTTTCTGCTCGGCTTCTTGTTTCTTTTTCGCATTTAATGCTTGGCTTCTCAGACGTTTTTCTTCCTCTGCTTTTTTTGCTAAATCTGCGGCTTTATTTTCTAGCTCAACCTTGGTTTTACGGCTGATATTAGCGGCTTTTTTCTTGGCTGATTGAATCTTTTTTGCTTTTTGTTTATTGATTAAACCTGCGCCTAGTAATTGGTCTTGTAGTGATGCCATTTTATTTCCTTTATCTAGTTTTCTATTTGCGTAAAATAAAGTTTACGCCTTCATTTTTATCGATTAAACCATAGCGCATAAGCCATTCCCTTGCATCATCGGCATCTTCTTCAAACCATTTTTTTGCTGATCCTAAGCGAAAGCTATAACCCCAGTCATCCATATCGCTGAACATTACTTTTTTACCCATTTCAGGAATTTCATCAGCTAATAATATTTGTAAATAACAGACAGCATTTTCTTCGACTGCGGTACGACCTCCTGCATCGGTGTGTAGATTTTTTCGTCGCTTCTCATCGACACAAATCGCATGGCAAGTTTCATGTAATAGTGATTGAATAGGGGTGTCGGGTCGTACGTAGACGTTTTGTTTAATAAGTCCTGCTTCTGGCTCTCCCCAAAATGATCCTAATATTTTTTCCTGCTCTTTTAATAGGACTAGCTCTAATTCAAATTTTGATAACAAATGACGTAGTATTGGCAAAGGTATTTCTTTTACAAGTAACATTGTTCACAAGCACTCTAACAAAGTGGTACGTAATAATTCAGGTTCTACGGGCTTTAAGAGGACACGAGTAGCCCCTGCCTTTAATGCTTTGCGACGATCATCTTCATGCGCATAACCCGTTAAACAAATAATAGGCAAATTATTCCATTCTGGGTTGTCACGTATCAGTGTTGCGACTTCATAACCATCCATTTCTGGCATTTGAATATCGAGTAATAATAAGTCTATATCCTGTTGCTTTAAACGCTCGACACCTGCTTTTGCTGTGGATGATTCAAAAATATTACTCACACCAAAGCAATCTAATAGCTCTTTAACGAAAAAACGACTCAATTCATCATCATCAATAATTAAAATAGATTTACCCTTAAATTTAGGGACAACTTCTAACGTCTGGCGGATTGTTTTTTTAGGTTCGTCTGCTATTGCAAGGGTTTCTTTTGTCTCTAGCTGTTTGAAACTAACCTGAAAAGAAAATGCACTTCCCTTACTAGGTGTACTCTTTACGCTTATGTGGCTATCCATTAAATGCAGTAGTTGCTGACTAATAGATAATCCGATTCCTGTGCCACCGTATTGGCGGGAGTCCGAAATATTGACTTGGTAAAAAGGCATAAACAGTGTTTTTTGACCTTCTTCACTAATACCTATTCCTGTATCACGAATGGTAAAGCCTATACTGGTATAATCTTTATTATGAAATAATTCTCTTATCTCAAGTGTTATACCACCTTCATTAGTAAATTTAATGGCATTTGAGATAAGATTTTGTAGCACTATACCTAATTTTAATACATCCCCTTTTAAGTAATGTTGCAAACAATCATCTGCTTTAACCGTGAAATAAAGTTGCTTTCTTTCTATTTGTGCGGCAAACATCGACTTCATGGTATCGACAAGGTCTACTAATTGAAAATCACTCAAATCCAACTGCATTTTTTTTGCTTCGATCTTTGATAAATCCAAAATACCATTTAATGTCTGCAAAAGAGTAGCTGATGATAATTGTAATTTTTGTAGATAATCTTTTTGTTTTTGTTTTGATAGATAGTCTGCTTGCAGCAAATTTCCGATGCTAACAATCGCATTCATTGGAATACGCATTTCATGACTCATATTTGCTAAAAATTCTGACTTTGCTTGATTGGCTCGTTGTGCCTCTACAACAGCATCATTGAGTTTTTTATAAACTAGTGCTATATTTTTTATAGTAAAGAGTACGATAAAAAATAATACAATAAGTAGCCAACCTATTAAATGATGAGCAGCACTATCTACTTGGAAATACCCCCAAGAAAGCGGCATTATTGCGGGCAATATATAATAAAGAAAAGCCCTTATATTCGGCATAAAAGCATACAATGCCACGGTAGCAACACCTGCTCCGACAAGGGTTAAAAACATTTGATAATAAATATCAAGACGAGGAATCATTAAGAAATATAAAGTCCCCCATAACCCCCCTGACATCAATATTCCAAACAAATAAAATGAATAATAATGCTTGCTATGTTTTAGATGACTTATAAAAGGACATGATAGTGAGATAGAATAAAAAGGTAATTTGACAATCATAGCGGTAAAAAACCAACTATAGAGCAAACTATTTGAAACTTTATTATGAAAAACAATAAATAATAGTATGAATATCATTAATTCATTAATGTCTATCATTTTTGCATTATGATAAATAACCTCTTTTTCATAGGACTTTGCGGGAGGCGCAATACAACGCCTAGCCCACTTGATGAAGCGCATTAGCATCACTGTACTAGCAACTTTAGACGGGGCAGTCTTGTTCCCGCCGTCTCGGTGGAGCTGTAGCTTGCAAGGCTCCTGCATTGCGTTCGGAACGCTGGAGCATTCAAGCTGCATTCCCACGCTGGAGCATGGGAACGAGTTATGTTCCGCTTTAAGTTGGTAGCCATAAGTTTTAACCTAAATCCTTGAGGTACGGCTATGTAAGCCATTTGGTTTAAAAATGCTAATGGTATCAATCTGTGATTCTGATTTTATTACCCACCCTTTCGACAAGCTCCTAGTACTCCAGCAACATTGTATTGATGGAGTACTAGTTTTCTGGGCTTATCGAAGGGCGTGAGGGTAAAACACAACTATAGACATTCACTTATTAAATAATTACCCTTCAACTCCGCTCAGGGTGCGAGCCCCCTGAGCGGAGTCGAAGGGTATGGAAATTTAATATATGAAAGACTATATGTACTCAAAATCCTAAGAAATAGTTGCTAACGCCTCATTAAATATTTTACTTGGACGCATTGCCGCAGAAATCAACGCCACATCAGGATGATAATACCCTCCTATATCCATCGCAACGCCTTGATTATCATTCAATTCTGCTACAATTTCATCTTCATTTTCAGCGAGATATTTTGCTAATGGCGCAAACTGTGCTTGTAAGTCACTATCTTGATTCTGCTTCGATAAAGCATGCGCCCAGTACAGGGTAAGATAAAAACTACTGCCACGATTGTCTAATTCATTGACTTTACGTGAGGGAGATTTGTTGTTTTCAAGATACAGACTGATCGCTTCATTGAGTGTTTCTGCTAATATTTTTGCTTTTTGATTATCTGTCTTTACCGCCACATCTTCCAACGAAACACCGAGTGCCAAATATTCACCCAATGAATCCCAACGCAGATGATTTTCTTCCATAAACTGCTGTACATGCTTTGGTGCAGAACCTCCCGCGCCTGTTTCAAATAATCCACCCCCTGCTAATAATGGCACAATAGACAACATCTTAGCAGATGTGCCTAATTCTAAAATAGGGAATAAATCGGTTAGATAATCACGTAATACATTACCCGTTACCGAAATCGTATCTAGTCCTGCTTTGACACGTTCCATAGTGTAATGTGTGGCTTCAATCGGTGACATGGTTTGAATGTCTAAGCCTTCTGTATCGTGCTCAGATAAGTATGTGGCGACCTTGTCCATAATCACTCTATCATGAGCACGATGACTGTCTAACCAAAAAATTGCAGGATTTCCTGTGGTACGCGCACGACTTACTGCCAGTTTTACCCAATCTTTGATCGGTGCATCTTTAGCCTGACACATGCGCCAAATATCACCAGACTCAACCTTATGTTCCATCAAGACAGTACCCGCAGCATTAATAACTTCCACTTTACCTGCTGCTGTCATTTCGAAAGTTTTATCATGCGAGCCATATTCTTCTGCTTTTTGTGCCATTAAACCTACATTAGACACACTGCCCATTGTGGTCACATCAAATGCACCATTTTTCTGGCAAAACTCAATCGTTGCTTGATAAATGCCTGCATAGTTGCGGTCGGGTATCATTGCCACCGTATCCTTAAGCTTGCCATCTGGTCCCCACATTTTACCCGATGAACGTATCATCGCAGGCATTGAGGCATCGACAATCACATCACTTGATACATGCAAATTGGTGATACCTTTGTCGGAATCAACCATTGCTAAGGCGGGGTTGGTGTCATAGACCGCTTGAATATCTGCTTCAATTTGTGCCTTTTTATCCGCATCTAACTGACTTATTTTCTTATATAAATCCCCCATTCCAAGATTAGGATTAACACCTAAGTCGGCAAACGTAGCGCGGTGCTTTGCAAACACATCTTTAAAATAAACGCTTACAACATGCCCAAACATAATCGGGTCAGAGACTTTCATCATGGTGGCTTTTAAGTGCAGTGATAATAAAATATCATTCGATTTTGCATCGTCTATTGCTACCTCACAATAATCACGCAAAGCTTGTACATTGAGACAAGATGCATCAATCACCTCACCTGCAATTAATGGTGTTGATGCTTTTAGTACTGTGATATTACCGTCAGTATCGGTAAACTGAATTTTGACATCGTCATCTTGTGCGACCATCACCGACTGTTCACTGGAATAGAAATCCCCCTCTGTCATGCTAATCACATGAGATTTTGAATCCGCACTCCATTCACCCATACGATGAGGATTCGCTTTTGCATACGCTTTTACGGGTGCTGCCACACGACGGTCTGAATTCCCTTCACGCAAAACAGGGTTTACCGCGCTACCTAGCACCTTTGCATAACGTGCTTTAATAGTTTCTTGCGCTTTGGTTTCGGCATTTTCAGGGTAATCAGGTACATCATAACCATGCGCTTGTAGTTCTTTAATAACCGCGTGTAACTGAGGAATCGATGCACTAATATTTGGTAATTTAATGATATTTGCTTCAGATTTTTTCGCTAAATCACCTAACTCGGCTAATGCATCTGATATTTTTTGCTCTTCTGTTAAATTATCAGGAAAGTTAGCAATAACACGCCCTGCTAATGATATGTCTTTAACCTCTATTTCTATATCTGCTGCTTTCGTAAAAGCCTGTACAACGGGTAAAAGTGAATACGTTGCTAATGCAGGTGCTTCGTCTGTTTTGGTATATATTATTTTTGCTTGACTCATAGTTTCCTTAAATAGGTATGGATTTTTGCGCCAGATTATACCCCAAAAAATCAGTATGCCTAAATTTGAAGAGATAATGATTTCAAGAAACCTCTAATTAACCTAGATAAATTCTGACAACGCCAAGTTTTCAATGCCTCAAACTTAGAAACTTGGCGTTGTCCCGTAGGGTAAGCCTCCATAGCATCATCTCCGTCGTTCCGCTTCTTGTGAAGGCAATAAGCATTCCCTGCGAAGCACGCCTAGTACTCCAACAATATTGTATTGATGGATACAGCGAGTCAGAAAGCGGTTAGCCACTAGGCGCACTTTGCAGGGAATGGTCACTCCCTTCACAAAAAGTGCAACAACGTGGATGACCGCTTTCTGGCTCGCCCGAAGGGAGAAACCCAAAGCGTCCAATACGGCGTTATGGGTCTTGCCAAGGGAATAACCATTGCCTGCGACCCATGCCTTGTCTTGAACGCTTTGGATTGCTCTGTACCCATCAATACAATGTTG
>QNXT01000318.1 GCA_003973505.1 Bacteroidota bacterium | reverse complement strand
TTTATCTCCTTTTCTAATCCAGGGCAAATCACTTTCGTAGGCATCAAACATCACCCAAACTTTATGCAAATCAATCACTTCAAATAAGGGGTTTCCCTCTTTCACATAATCACCCAAAGCCACATCGCGACGAGTTATCGTACCCGAAATAGGGGAAAGAATATCGAAATTAATCATGGGCTCACCGTCCTTTTCAATGCGATCGATTTGTCCGTCTGTCAAGTCCCAAAGTTTTAATTTAGCACGTGCCGAGCGGTAAAATGCCGGATTATCATCCTTATATTTTGCAGCTTCCAATAGCTCACGCTGTGCAGTTATCAAGTCGGGCGAATAAATACTTGCCAACTTCTCTCCTTTTTGCACTTGCTGACCTCTATAATTTACGTACAGCTTTTCTATTCGGCCTCCAAAACGGGCAGTAAGTTCAGCTATATTTCGTTCATCGGCTTTTACTTTTCCCAAAAGGAATACATTCTTATCGGGCATTCCACGTTTTACTATCACGGTTTGCACATCAGCCAACTTCATTGCCGAAGCCGACATTTGAATCTCATTAGGATCACTTGCATCCTCATCGGAACCAGCATCATCGGCAGGAATTAATTCCATACCACAGATTGGGCAATTACCCGGTTCATCCATTCGAATTTGCGGGTGCATAGAGCAAGTCCAAATGGTTCCCCCATTTTCGGTTACTTGCACCAGTTCGTGTCCCTCATGATTATCTTCTTCATTGCCACCGAAGGCAAATTTACCTATTACCAAACCTATTACTAAGGCTGCGGCAATAATTATTGCGTCTTTTTTACTGAAATTCATTTTCATGTTCTTATCTTTTTAAGTCGGTTTTGTCAAAGTTTTTGCGGGGCAAAAACATGCGCCAAAACCTAAATTATCTTTTCTCTTTCTTACCACGGGTTAAAACCCGTGACTATAAATATATTGCCCCTCTTTGGCAATTAGCTTCCCAATTTACCTTCCAATTAAATATTCCAAAAATGCTATGGCAGCCTGTTTATCGGCCAAAGCTTTTTGTGTTTCCAACTCATATTTCAGCAGGTCATTTTCCATGCGGAGAATCTCTTCAAAGTTTTTCCCCTTTGAAGAATACTCACTTTGTAAAATCCGAACCGACTTCTCTGCCAATTCCGTTTGCTTTGCATAGAGATCAACCCTGCGCTTGGCATCCAAATAATCGCTCCACGATTTTTCAAAAAGTGTTTCCAAGGCATTGATCTTATTTATCTTTTGATCTTGGGTAACTTGCTGCATCAAAGCGGCCTCACGAATGGCACCATTGTACTTTTTGCGGTACATGGGAATGGTAATTCCCACCTTTACAAATAGGGCATCTTTACCGCTATTGGCATTCAACCCATTGTCGCCAATTCCTATATAATCAGCTCCGAGCAAGATATTGGGTGTTCCCTTTTTCTTGGCTACCGTTTCCTGATTTTGATAAGATTCCATTTGGTGATCAAAACTTTGCAATTGATGATTATTGGCTTGTAAACTGTCTAATGCAGCGGTATAGCTCAATAAAAAATCATCGTTCCAAAGCGAATCAGGAATTTGAATTAAAGCATTGCTTTGCACATTCAACAAACGGTTAAACTTCACTGTATTTACAGTCCATTGGTCGTTTAAGTAAAGGAGCTTATTCTCCAACTCGGCCAACTGCATCTCCACACGCAATTCATCCACTGCCGAAGCTTTGCCTGCTTCAATTTTTATCAAAGCCATATTTTTGAATGTTTCCAAAATTTTCATATTCTCCTTGGTAATCTGCTGGCTTTTTTGAATATAATACAGCTGATAATAAGCCGACTTCACATCCAGAAATAGTTGAGATTTTGCTTCTTCGAATTTCTCATAATTCGATTTGGCAGCGTGAGTAGTCATACTTTCCTGATTATTCAGGGTTCCAAACCATGGAAACATCTGACTGTACGATAGTTTGAATGTCTGCGGACCGTTACGGGTTTCCACCGGAAGAATAAAATAACCAAATGCAATTTGAGGATCGGGTAGACTGGCTACCTGATCAACGCGCTCCAAAGAAGCCATATAATTATTGAATTGGTATTTTAAACCGGGATTATTCTCGGCGGCTTGTTTTAGATATCCATTTAATTCGTCCTGAGCATAGGTTGATATAGATATTAATAACAATAGGCTTGCTGCTATGGTTTTAATTATCTGCATATTCCGCTGGAATAAAGATGTACTCTTTTGTTTAACATTATCCGCCAGCGGCTTTTGTTTGAACTTTGCATCCACGGGATAAATCCCGTGGCTACAAACATTTCGCCCCTCTGGGGCTATGCTCATCTTGGAGGATTTGGCTAAACCAAATTTTTGCATTTTCGTATTCCGCTGAATAATTGAATTTGTATTTATATGCTTTGTTTCCCACTTATCCAATAACAGATTTTGTTCAGACTTTATATCCATAAAATGAATCCCTTGGATGTCATCATTTCGCCCCACTAGGGCTATACTCTGCTTGGAATATTTGGTTAAACCTATTTTCTGCATCTTTGTATTCCACTGGAATAAAGAATTGTTCTTCGTTATAATAATTCGATTATTTTTCATTGTTTGCCTCCATTTCTTCGTTATTTGTATTTTGGATAGCATCCATAGTTTCAGTGGCCATTTCAGCTTCTGGTAACTTTTTTAACAATCGTTCTTGCCAAAATGAAAATAGCACGGGAACCACAAAAATGGTTAGGGTTGCGATAACCATTCCTCCAAAAATCGGGATGGCCATGGGGACCATAATATCAGAACCTTTTCCTGTTGAAGTAAGCACCGGCAACAGGGCAATTAGGGTTGTTGCGGTTGTCATAATAGCCGGACGCACACGTTTATTACCCGCTTCTAAAACATAAGCTCGAACCTGAGCCACTGTACCGGGCTTCTTTTCTTCAAAAATTTGTTGCATATAAGTACTTATCAATACTCCATCGTCGGTTGCAATACCAAAGAGGGCGATAAACCCTACCCAAACGGCCACACTCAGATTGATGGGGGCAATTTGGAACAGACTCTGCAAATGGATATTTCCAATATTGAAATTCATAAACCAAGGTTGGCCATAAAGCCACAACATGATAAATCCTCCGGAGAATGCCACAAATATTCCTGAGAATATCAGGCTGGCACCAATCACCGAACGGAATTGGAAATACAGAATTAAGAATATTACCAATAAGGCAATGGGAATTACAATCAGCAATCGCTTGGTTGCACGAATTTGATTCTCATAATTTCCGGTAAATTTATAGTTCACTCCTTGGGGAATGATAAGAGTTCCATCGGCAATGCGAGCATCAAAATACTCTTGAGCATTTTCCACTACATCAACCTCGGCATAATTGGATTTTTTATCAAAAATCACATAACCTACCAAGAAAGTATTCTCACTCTTAATCAACTGAGGGCCTCGTGTATATTCTATACTTGCTAATTCGCCCAAAGGCACTTGTACGCCTGATTTTGTGGGAATTAAAATCGTTTTCAAATCATCAGGATTATCACGAAACTCTCGCGCATAGCGCAAACGAATGGGATAACGCTCGCGACCTTCTACGGTTGACGATAAAGCCATGCCGCCGATTGCCGAACTGATGGTGGTTTGAAAATCTTGTATGGTAATTCCGTAACGCGCAATGGCTTTACGATTGATTTTTATCTCGATATAGGGTTTTCCTACCACACGATCAGCGAAAACCGAACTTGGGGAAACGCCTTCAACATTCTTCAATAGCTTTTCAATTTTCAATCCTACCTTTTCGATGGTTTCCAAATCAGGACCAAAAACCTTAATTCCCATGGGTGCTCGCATACCTGTTTGCAACATCACCAAACGCGTTTGAATGGGTTGCAGTTTTGGTGCAGAGGTTAGTCCCGGAATCTTCGAGTTCTTTACAATCTCTTTCCAAATATCATCGGGAGATTTGATATGACCACGCCATTGACGGAAATATTTTCCATCGGGGTCAACAACCAATTCCTTTTTATCAAAAGCACGAAATTTATCTTTTTTAGGATCAAAGGTTGTTCCGTCTGCCAATACATAGGCACCGTCATCATTTGTCATAAAGCGCATACGATAGCCTTTTTCGTCCAATATATATTCAGGCTTATAATTAATTACATTTTCGTACATCGAAATGGGTGCAGGATCCAGAGCCGAGTTCACACGACCCCATTTTCCAACAACATTATCCACTTCGGGAATGGAGTTTACTTTTTTATCTACCATACGAATCACATCCAAATTCTCGGCAACGCCAGAGTGTGGCATGGTGGTAGGCATCAAGAGGAATGAGCCTTCGTCGAGCGAGGGCATAAACTCTTTACCAATACCGGGTAGGGTTTTATTGATGGATTTCCAAACGGCAGTTTGACGCACAGCATCAGGTATAAAGCCAAACATTTTATCAAATCCCTGCCATGCGGTGATTCCAAATATAATTACGAAGATGGGCAGCGATAAGAATTTGAATTTATTATTCAAAGCCCAAGTCAAAATACGTGGATAGAAGTAAACAATGGTGCTTAATAAGCCAAGTACTACGGCTATCATAATTCCCACAAAAGCAAAGTTTATAAACTCGCTATTCTGTGCTCCCAGCGGCATCCACTCTTGGTTTAAGAATTTTACTACAACAATCAAAATGATTGCAATATTTATAAAGTTCACATATTTCTTATGGCTTTCTTTCCATAGATAGGCAAAGAAATTATTGATGGCCACAGCTACAATAGCAAAAGCAAGGAAGTATTGTCCAAAAAACACAAAGCTAATTCCGGAAGCGGCCAAAGCGATATTCAGTGCCTGGCGAATCTTGTTACGATCCACTTTTATGGAAAAAACAAAATGAGCCAATGCAGGGATAATCACCAAACCAACCACCATAGCCGAAAGCATTACAAATGTTTTGGTAAATGCCAATGGGCGAAACAGTTTACCCTCGGCAGCCTCCATGGCAAACACCGGCATAAAGCTAATAACGGTAGTAGCAATGGCAGTAATTACCGCAGGAGCCACCTCAGTAGTAGCGGTATAAATCACTTCCATCAACTTTTTGCCTTGGGCTCCTTTATTCTGAGGCAAGCCCGTATGTCGAATAATATTTTCGGTAAATACCACGCCCACATCCACCATCACGCCAATGGCAATGGCAATTCCGGATAGGGCAACAATATTGGCATCGACACCAAATTTTCGCATGGCAATAAAAGTCATCAATACACCAATGGGTAAAAGAGAGGAAATTAGGAAAGAGGCACGCAGGTTAAAAACTAAGATTAACACCACGATAATACTAATTAAAATTTCCAGCGATAAAGCCTCTTCCAATGTTCCCAATGTCTCATGAATCAATCCCGAGCGATCGTAAAATGGAATGATTGTTACTTTGGAAGTTGTTCCATCAGCCAATTTTTTTGAGGGTAATCCTTTCTCAATTTCCGCAATTTTCTCTTTCACATTATTGATTACTTCCAAAGGGTTTGCACCATAACGGGCAACTACAACACCGCCTACGGCATCAGCACCACCCTTATCAAGTCCACCTCGGCGCGTGGCAGGTCCAAACTGCACCTTGGCCACATCTTTAAGGCGGATGGGAATATTGTTTTTTACAGAAACAACCGATTCTTCAAGATCTTCGAGCGATTTTACATAACCCAAAGCACGAATCAAATACTCGGCACGATTGTACTCAATGGTACGAGCGCCGATATCGAGATTACTCTTTTTTACAGCACCAATAATTTGAGAGATACTCACTCCGGCAGCTTTCATGGCGTTGGGGTCGATATCAATCTGATATTCTTTGATATAACCACCAATGGAAGCGACTTCGGAAACTCCTTTGGCCGAAGTCAAGGCATATTTCACATAGAAATCTTGCACAGAGCGCAGTTCTTGCGGATCCCAACCACCGGCAGGTTTGCCAAGCGAGTCACGCCCTTCGAGGGTGTACCAATACACTTGACCAAGAGCGGTTGCATCGGGACCAAGAGCGGGAGTTACGCCATCGGGTAAGGTTCCCGCAGGCAATGAGTTCAACTTTTCCAATATTCTACTACGACTCCAATAAAACTCAATTCCCTCGTCGAAAATCAAATAAATACTGGATACTCCGAAGATAGAATTGGAACGAATGGTTTTTACCCCGGGAATTCCCAAAAGAGCCGTGGTCAAAGGGTATGAAACCTGATCTTCGATATCTTGGGGTGAACGACCGGGCCATTCGGTATATACGATTTGCTGATTCTCCCCGATATCAGGAATGGCATCCACAGGCACAGGGTCGCTGGGTAAAATCCCGGTATCCCAACCAAAGGGTGAAGTAACCAATCCCCAAGCGATAAAACTCACCAATACCAAAACGGTTACCAGTTTGTTTTCGAGGAAGAATCTTATTATTTTGTTTAGCATAATTTTATGTGTTATTGTGATAATGTGTTACAAGTTACGAGTTATGAGTTACAAGTTACGAGTTAGAATTGCTATCCATTTTTGAATACAATTACATACTCTCAATCACACGATTCATTTTCTCATTAATCTGCTCTGCGATGACTTTCATTTCTTCATTATCGATTCCCGATACCATGGATATGGGATTGATAATGGCGATTTCGGTTCCACCTTCTACCTCTTGCAACATCACATTACATGGGAGGATGGTTCCGATTTTATCTTCTGCCTGAATAGATTTTAAGGCAAATGCAGGATTACATGC
>QNXT01000190.1 GCA_003973505.1 Bacteroidota bacterium | reverse complement strand
ATCACGAAGTAATAGCGGGCTATTTCGAGTGGTATTTAGTGCGAAGATGGTTTGCTATTGACTTTTTTATATAAATTTCGATAATTAGCCCATATACTTCCCCAAATATACTCGAATTATCTCGATAGTCCATCGTATATTTGAGTCGTGTATGAACTAATTATCTGAAAATGTGAGCAAAGCTTACATCGAACTCAGGTTATTATAATCTTTGTGTTACTCAGGGCTTCTTTGTGTAACTCTGTGCAATAATTATTTGTAATTATAAAGAGGCTAAACCACAAAGATTCACAAACCTGTCTTCCGAAGGTAGAGAAGACACAAAGAGTCACAAAGAAAAAAATTATATTAATGATTTGAGGCTGATTTGACGTTTGGGATCATGAATAATACAATTTCTTAAATAAACTGGTTAGATGCTATCCTTTGATTTTCAAAAGGGATTTAAATAATATTCCTCCTTGAATAATTTGGATTCCGTAGTAATACAATTCCAAAGATCCAAAACTTTTGTAGAAACGGGCAAGATTATGGTCGTTAGAACCTTCAAAATCGAGAATACTTTTGGTCTCACTATGTTTTTTTATAAATGAATCCATTAAAAAGGGCATGGCTGCTTTTTGCTTTCCTTCCTCGCTAAGTCCACTGAATAAAAAGATATATCGGTCTTTACTTTGTACAAAAAGAGCTGCAGCGAGTAGATTGTTTTCCTCAGAAATTACGCCCCATATTTGCCCTAAGCCTTTATGTATAAGAAGATAGGCTAGTCGTCCTAAATGAGTGTAATCTAAATCGGAATAAGCGGAAATATCTTTTCCTCTATTCTCTCGAAACAAATCAATTAGTTGCTCAGGTTTTGTGTTTTGTATTATACTTAAGTGGTTCTTATGGGCTTTTTTAATATTCCTTTTTAAATTGGTAGCATATTTTGAATAAAGGATTTCGTAATTAGGAATTAAATCCAATTCGATATTTCGGTTTTTCTTTAGTTTAATATTTGCCTTTTGGGTAGGTATGTTTGATTTATTCAAATTTACTTCAATCAGTTTAAATTCCTTTGGAATGGCATCTAAAAACTTTTGAAGTTTGTCATTTCCCAATAGGGTCGTTGTGAATAAACCCAATTGTTGACTGAAAGCAGGTTGATAAATGTATTTAATGCCAAATTTCTTACGAAAGGGGAGTGGAAATACACTTTTATAGTCATCTTCAACCAAAGCGTCCCAATCACCGGCTACGATATCTAAATACCAAGAGTAGGCATATACATAGGAGTTTATGGATTTATCTATGCAAGCATCCCATTTGTTGTAGTCGATTTCCTCTTGTTTAAGGTATTTTATCATTGAAACAAAAGTACAGAATTTAGAAGTAGTTTAAAATAAAAAAACTATCAATCAGGGTAAACTAGCTCCCCCTTTGAAAAACTACTCTTTATACACAAATAATAGATTTTAATTTATGTTTGGGCTAAAGCCCGCATAATTAGCAATTTCATTAGGCGGGGCATTAATGCCCCGCCTAATGATTCAGTACAAATTTGGGCTTTAGCCCCATTTTTTAATACTCTTCTCTTGGGTTATTTGCTAATTAGATTGCCGCCTGAAAACGGCGGCCATCCTTGGGGGGGAAGGCCATCAAGCTTAAAACCACAATGCATCGCATTGGCTTTTCTTATTTTATACAAAATTTCGAGCAAGCTCAATTCTGTATAAAACAAAAAAAGCTACCAATCTACGATTGATAGCTTTAATCTTGTGGGCGATGAGGGATTCGAACCCCCGACCCCCTCGGTGTAAACGAGGTGCTCTGAACCAACTGAGCTAATCGCCCTTAGCGGGTGCAAAGATAATAAAGTATTTCAATTGGTGTAAAGAAAATTAAAAAATATTTTAATAAATGTGGTAATAATCAGATATTCAGACGTTAAGACTTAAAAATATTTTCAGTAAAAAAATATTGTAGTTTCGCAAACTATGACAGAGCAAGAAAAAGAGCAGTTGCGGGAGCTTATTCCACAACGAATAGAGCGAATAAAGCGTGATATTGAGGAGTTAGTAGAGCTTACAAAACCCATTGAGCCGGATTGTGCCATTGGACGAGTGAGTAGAATGGATGCTATTAATAATAAGAGTATTAACGATGCTTCTTTGATAAAAAAGCGTTTGCAGTTGGAGGGCTTGCAGGCTTCATTGGAAAGTTTGGACGATAAGAATTTTGGAAAGTGCCTGGTTTGTGGCAAGGAGATTCAGATGGGACGAATATTGATTATGCCTGAGAGCCGTAAGTGTATGGCTTGTGCTTCGCGGTAATTTATTTGCTTATTGGTTTTTTTTTGGACGGTTTTGAAGGTGGGGTAACTCGCTACGCTCGTTTTGATGAGTTTGACAAAAGGTTCCTATTGTTTTCCATGGATGGAGCTTGCGGAGTCCATGGTGCGTGAACAAGAACTCGCTTTGCTCATCGCTTGCTCGCAAGCTCGCATTTTGTTGCCCTCTGGTTTCTGTTTTAAAAATTATTGTTTCGGATGTTATCCCGTAGGGGTAAACTGCTTGTAGTTTTGGCGTGTATTTTTGGGACAAAAATCATGACAAAATGGATTTTGTGAGATGCAGAATATAGCAGAGGCACTGTTGTTTGATTTCCTGCCAATAACCAGACCCTGTGCGTTGCGTTAGGGATGGGAGCGGCATCCTTTTTTCTTTTTAGAAAATAGATATAGCGGACAGCCCGACCCACAGGGGAACGCCCTAAAAAATATGTGTAGTATCATAGCATTTTGCTGCAAATTGTTAAAGACTTTGTAAACTGCGTTTTTGGAAAATTGCTCAATATGACAAATCGTAAATTGTCAATTGTAAATTCCGCCTTGCTTGCAACTTTTTAGTACTTTTGCGCCCTTAAATTGAAGTTTTTGAATTATGGAAATAGCAAGTAAATACAGCCCGAAGAATATTGAGGATAAGTGGTATCAGCACTGGATGGATAAAAAATACTTTCAGTCGAAACCCGATGAGCGTGAGCCTTATACGATAGTAATTCCGCCGCCAAATGTGACGGGGGTGCTGCATATGGGGCATATGTTGAATAATACGATTCAGGATGTGTTGATTCGTCGTGCAAGGATGCAGGGCAGAAATGCTTGCTGGGTACCGGGAACGGATCATGCTTCGATAGCTACGGAAGCGAAAGTGGTGGCGAAATTGAAGGAGGAAGGCATTAATAAAAATGATTTGTCGCGCGAGGAGTTTCTGAAGCATGCCTGGGATTGGACGCATAAACATGGTGGCATTATCTTGGAGCAGTTGAAGAAATTGGGTGCCAGCTGTGATTGGGATCGTACCAAGTTTACGATGGATGATGATATGTCGGAGTCGGTGATAAATGTGTTTATCGACCTATACAATAAGGGTTTGATTTATCGTGGTTTCCGTATGGTAAACTGGGACCCTGAGGCCAAGACCACGGTTTCGGATGAGGAAGTAATTCATAAGGAGAAGAATGGAAAATTATACTATTTCCGCTATCAGATTGAGGGCGAGGATGAATATGTAACCATTGCTACTACTCGTCCGGAGACGATTATGGGCGATACTGCGGTTTGTTATAATCCTAATGATGAACGTTTTCAGCATTTGAAAGGTAAGCGAGTGATTGTGCCAGTGGCCAATCGTGCAGTACCTTTGATTGAGGACGAGTATGTGGATATGGAGTTTGGTACGGGTTGTTTAAAGATAACCCCTGCCCACGACCCAAATGATAAGGAGATTGGGGAGCGTCATAAATTGGAGGTAATCGATATCTTTAATGATGATGCCACTTTGAATGAGCATGGCTTGAAGTATGAAGGTATGGATCGTTTTGCTTGTCGTAAGGCCATAGTGAAGGATTTGGAGGAAATGGGTTATCTGATAAAAACAGAGGACTATCAAAATAAAGTGGGAACATCGGAGCGTACAGGTGCGGTGATTGAGCCTAAATTGAGCTATCAATGGTTTTTGAAAATGCCTGATTTGGCTGAGCCTGCCTTGAAAGCAGTGATGGAAGATACAGTGAAGTTGGTTCCTGCGAAATTTAAGAATACCTATCGTCACTGGATGGAGAATGTGCGCGATTGGAATATTTCGCGTCAGTTGTGGTGGGGACATCGTATTCCTGCCTTTTTCTATGGTGATGGAATGGAGGATTTTGTCATTGCCAAAACAGCTGAGGAGGCATTGCCTTTGGCCATTGAAAAGAGTGGCAAAGCGGATTTGCAATTGGCTGATTTACGTCAGGAGAATGATGTGTTGGACACTTGGTTTTCCAGTTGGTTGTGGCCTATTTCGGTATTCGATGGTATCCGCAATCCCGATAATGAGGAGGTAAGTTATTATTATCCTACCAACGATTTGGTAACGGCACCTGAGATTTTATTCTTTTGGGTGGCACGTATGATTATTGCCGGATATGAATACCGTGGTGAAAAGCCTTTTGAGAATGTATATCTAACAGGAATTGTGCGTGATAAGTTGGGGCGTAAAATGTCGAAGAGTTTGGGTAACTCGCCTGACCCCATTGGCTTGATGGAGAAATATGGTGCTGATGGCGTGCGTGTGGGTATGCTCTTAACTTCTCCTGCCGGAAATGACTTGCCTTTTGATGAGGCTCTTTGTGAGCAAGGACGTAATTTTAGTAATAAAATATGGAATGCATTACGTTTGGTAAAAGGTTGGGAAGTGGTTGATGGAGAGCCTACTGCTGCTGCTACGGCTGGAATAAAATGGTTGGATGCACGCATCAATGAAAGTTTGCAGAGTATGGAGATGAATTTCTCGAAATACCGCTTAAGCGATGCTTTGATGACGACTTATAAATTGATTTGGGATGATTTCTGCTCCAACTATTTGGAGATTGTAAAACCTCCTTATCAAAAGCCCATCGACCGTGCAACTTATGAGCAAACCATTGCCTTTTTTGAGAAATTGATGAAGATATTGCATCCATTTATGCCTTTCCTTACTGAGGAAGTATGGCATTTGTTGGCTGATCAGGAAAAGGATATTATCGTAAGTGAGATGCCTAAGTCGGCTGACTATGATGAGGCTCTTATTCGTGATTTTGATTTTGCCACAGAGGTGATTGCCAATGTGCGAAATCTAAGGAATAAGAAGAATATTCCTATGAAGGAGCAAATGGAGTTGATGGTGAAAGCCAATGCTCAGCAGGGAACTGATTCGGATTTTGATGCCGTGATTGTGAAGTTGAGCAATTTGAGTAAGCTGGAATATGTGGAGGCTGATGTGGAAGGTGCTACGCGTTTTATGGTTAAGGCAGCGGAGTATTTTGTGCCTATGAGTGAGAATGTGGATGTGGAGGCTGAGTTGGCTAAATTGGAAGAGGAGTTGAAATATACGCAAGGCTTTTTGATGTCGGTGAATAAGAAGTTGGGTAATGCCCGTTTTGTGGATAATGCTCCGGCTAAGGTGGTGGAGATGGAACGTAAGAAAGCGGCTGATGCTGAACAAAAGATCGCAGTGCTTGAGGAGCAGATTGCGGCCTTGAAGTAGGGAGGGCTTGCTTTACTCGGTTTTTCGTTTCCCGCAGATCTCGCAGATATACGCAGACTTTAACTCGCCTTGCTCGTTGTGATGAGTTTGATAGAATATTCCTATTTCCATGCATGGAGCTTGTGGGGGAGTATGCTGCGTAAAATTCTTTTTTTAAGTTGTTTTAGAAAATATCCAAAAGCTTATATCCACGCTATGGTTTATTGAGGTGTTTTCAAAATCTGTGATTATCCATATATTCGGTGTTATTCGTGTTCCATTCACCGTGTTCTACTATTATTTCGACTGAAAAATTAGCATAAAAATCATTGGTGTATTTTGTAAATATGTAACAATGACATAGATGTGTTATTGTTTCTGAAATATTGTCAGAAAAACTGTAGTGGTATAGCTTTTGAAAATGGCTGAGTGAATTTGATGAAAAATCAAAAGAAAAATAAAGGAAAAATTATTGTTAAACGAATAAATTATAGGAGGACAAAGTTATGTTATTAGTAAAAAGAAATCAAACAGCAATGCCAAGTATTTTAAGTGAGTTTTTCAATAACGACTTTTTGGAAAGAGTAGAGAAGTCAGCTAGCAACTATATGCCAAAGGCTAATATTAAAGAATTAGAAAAAGAATATATCATAGAATTGGCTGTGCCAGGTTACACTAAGAAAGATTTTGAGTTGAATGTGGAGGATGATACTCTAAAAATTTCAGCTCGTAAAGAGGAGAAGAAAGAAGAGAAAGAAAACGATAAATTAATCCACAGTGAGTATTATATCGAAAGCTTCGAGCGTTCATTTACATTGTCGAAAAATGTGGATGTGGATAAGATTGGCGCAGCATATAAAGATGGTATTTTGACTGTTACTATTCCAAAGAAAGACGAAGTGTTATTGAAGAAAATGATTAAAATCAAATAAAATACTTGATTAAGTATAAGATTGTGCCCTTATAATCGTAGTGTTAAGTATTGGGTGCAATTAATTACAAGCACGGGTAAAGAATGGCTTTGCCCGTGTTTTTTTGTTTTAAATATAAAACAATCTCCAGGATATTCATCGCTATTAACCTGAGTTCGATGTAAGCTTTGCTCACAGTTTCAGATAATAAGTTCATATACGACTCAAATATACGATGGACTATCGAGATAATTCGAGTATATTTGGGGAAGTATATGGGCTAATTATCGAAATTTATATAAAAAAGTCAATAGCAAACCATGTTCGCACTAAATACCACTCGAAATAGCCCGCTATTCCTTCGTG
>QNXT01000026.1 GCA_003973505.1 Bacteroidota bacterium | reverse complement strand
AACCAGGCATTTCTTCAAATAATGGGAATGGTTGTTCCAATGGTAATGGTGAGATAAGTAATTTGGCAGATTGGCGTAATATTAGTTGTTTTATTGGGGATGATGAGGATAGCAATACCCATTTAATTCAAGCAGATTATTTAGCAAATTACGTTTGGACAAACTATCCGGTATATAATATTGACAAAATATTTTTTGATGCATACCCTCAGATAATCACTCCTGGAGGACAACGTTATCCTGGTGTAAAAGCCGCAATTAAAAACCGAGTTGAATCGGGTGCACTCATTATTAATTATACCGGACATGGTGGTGAAGAAGGATGGGCTCATGAATCTGTTTTAGAAGTATCCGATATTTTAGGCTGGCAAAACAAAAACAATATGCCTTTGTTTGTAACGGCTACTTGTGAGTTCAGCCGTTACGACGACCCCAAAAGAACATCGGCAGGTGAATTGGTTTTGCTACATGCAAATGGCGGTGGCATTGGTTTACTTACAACATCTCGTGTAACTTATTCAAGCACAAACTTTGTACTTAGTAAAGTAGTTTACCAAAATATTTTCAAAGAAAACAATGGTCAATTCTTTCGTTTGGGAGATATAATTCGCATTTCGAAAAATGGAGCTGGAAATGTTTCTGCCAACAGAAATTTTGTTCTCCTAGGCGACCCGGCCTTAACTCTTGCTTACCCAAAGAATGAGGTAGTAACAACATCCGTTACCGATGCAAACACAAACTTAGCTTTAGATACTTTGAAGGCACTTTCTAAAGTGAAAATCGAAGGTGAAGTGCAGATTAATGGAGCCTTAGCTAGTTCTTTTAATGGTTTTATTTACCCTTCTATTTACGACAAAAAGCAGGACTATAAAACCCTTGTAAACGACTCAGAAAGCAAACCTTACACTTTCAAATTACAAAAAAATATTATTTATAAAGGAAAAGCCGAAGTTAAAAACGGAAAATTCAGTTTTACCTTTGTTGTTCCTAAAGACATTAGTTACCAACTTGGTAATGGGAAAATTTCCTATTATGCTCATAATGGAATTACAGATGCAAACGGGTATTTTGATAGTCTCTTAATTGGAAGCTCACTAACGAATGCTGATATTGACATCACAGGTCCCGAAATCAGACTGTTTATCAATGACACTAATTTTATTTCCGGAGGAATAACCGATGAAAATCCTAATCTCGTGGCATTCGTATTTGACGAACATGGAATAAACACTGTTGGAAATGGCATTGGACATGATATCGTGGCTACTTTGGATGAAAACTCCACAAACCCTATTGTGTTAAACGATTATTACGAAAGTGAATTGAACGACTATCAACATGGCAAAATACAATACCCCTTTTCGAATCTTTCAGTGGGCAATCACTCATTGAGCCTAAAAGTTTGGGATGTTTATAATAATTCCGCTACGGCTCATATTGATTTTATTGTAGCTGATGGTGAAGAAATGGCCTTAGACCATTTGTTAAATGCTCCGAACCCCTTCTCTAATAATACCTCGTTTATTTTTGAACATAATCAGAGTTGCGACAATATGAATGTTGAGATTGACATTTACAACTCTATGGGGCAATTGGTAAGGGTAATTAAAGCGAATGTTAATTCAACAGGTTATCGAGTGGGTGCAGGGCAAGTTTCCTGGAATGGAAGAAATAGTTCTGGAGAAAAACTCGCAGCAGGTATCTATATCTATAGAATTAAGGCACAAAATTCGGACGGAAATTGGGTTGAGAAATCGAACAAAATGGTGCTCTTAAGAGAGTAATACCCATAAAATAGCACACTAAAAATTCAAATAAAAATCCTTGGTTAGCTCCTTATAATCTGTACTATATTCTGAATTTTCATTCCGTATCTCCAGCACATTTATTTGAGGCTGCATATTTTCAAATTTGCTAAACTCAATAAACGACCGCTTTGTTTGAGCACCGGGTTTATTCTTAGTATGTAAAATACGCTGAGGGTATAAACCATTATTCGAAGCCAATAAAAGCAATTCATCTTCACGATTGAAAGGAAAAACCAAAGCAAAACGTCCTTCATCGGCCAAGTGACTTTTTAAGAATAAAAGCAGTCTATCCAAGCTTAGACTTTCATCATGCCGGGCTCCTGCCCTATTTTTTTCATTTGGTAGTAATGAAGATTTGAAAAATGGAGGATTCGAAATAATTAAGTCATACTTCTGTTTGATTGACACCGAAAGAATATCAGCATGTATCACCGACAGTCTTTCATTCCATTTCGAATTGATAAAATTAAACTCCGCATCCAAACAAGCCCCTTCATCAATTTCCACTCCCACAATTTTTGCAGTCGATATTCTTTGCGCTAATAGTAAAGCTAATAAGCCAGAACCACAGCCTATATCAAGAATATGTTTTACAGCATTTACACCAACCCAGGCACCTAAAATAACCGAATCAGTACCCACTTTCATGGCCGAACGATCATCGGTAATTTGAAATTGTTTGAATCGAAAAAATCGCATTTTATTGATATAAATCGAGCAGTCCCTCAGGAAAATGCACATATATTATTTTCTTTTCCCTATCCAGTTTATCAATTAATTCGTCCACAATGGGAAAAAGAATTTCTTTATAACCGTCCTTTATGATAAGTAAAGCTTGTGCTGTTTGATCATTCACTTCTTCCACAATTCCAACCTCACCGGCATCGGCATCAATCACTGTATATCCGATAATTTCGTGATAGTAAAATTTATTACCATCTAATTTGGGCAAAGTAGATAGCGGCAGATACAATTCTGAGTTTACTAAACGTTGCGCTTCATCAATATCATGCACATCCTGAATACGTACAATGGCCGTATTTCCTTGATGAAGGCGAAGCTTCTCAATCATAAATGGAATTAAATCGCCATTTACATCGATAAACACCGCATCCAAACCTCGATATTCTGTAATATCATCCACATCAAAGAAGAAAACCAATTCCCCTTTATAACCAAATAATTTGGTTATTTTCCCTAAATAATAAAAATCACTTTTATCCATCGTTTAACTATTATGTGGCAAAGATAAGCACAAAAAAAATCCCGAAGCAAAAGCCCGGGATTTCTTGAATATTAATATGCATTATCCTTTATAAAAAGGAATTTTTACAATCTCAGCTTTCAGTAATTTCTTGCGAACACGAATATATATTTCGGTTCCAAGCTTAGTATATCCTGTATTAATGTATGCCATTCCAATACCTTCATGCAACATTGGTGACATGGTTCCGGAAGTTACCACACCGATTTTATTTCCTTCGGCATCACATACTTCATAATCATGTCTTGGAATACCTTTATCAATCATCTTAAATCCTTTCAATCGTCTGCTTACACCATTCACTTTCAAGTTTTCGTGGTATGCACGATTGATAAAATCATTACCCTCTACAAATTTGGTAATCCAACCTAAACCTGCTTCAATTGGAGAAGTCTCATCATTCAAATCATTACCATATAAGCAAAAACCACTTTCCAAACGAAGTGTATCACGAGCTCCTAAGCCAATAGGCTTAATATCAAATTCTTTACCTGCCTCGAAAACAGCATCAAAGATTTTAATAGCATCCTCATTTTTCATATAAATCTCACATCCTCCGGATCCAGTATATCCTGTAGTAGAAAATAGGATATCAGCAACACCTGCAAAGTTAATTACCTTGAAAGTATAATACTCCATATCCACCACATTTTCATCAGTAAGCTTTTGCATTGCTTTCAAAGCCAAAGGTCCTTGAACAGCTAACTGACTTGTAGAATCAGAAGCATTTTCAAGCTCTGCTCCCATGGTATTATGCTTATTACACCATTCCCAGTCTTTCTCAATATTGGAAGCGTTAACAACCAATAGGTATTCTTCTTCTGAAAATCGGTAAACCAAAAGATCATCCACTATTCCACCTTTATCATTAGGGAAACAAGAGTATTGAACCTTTCCATCAACCAAATCAGCCACATTATTTGAAGTAAGTTTTTGTACCAATTCAAATGCTTTAGGCCCACGAACCCAAAACTCGCCCATGTGCGAAACATCAAAAACGCCCACACCCTTACGAACTGTTTCGTGTTCTACATTGATACCTGCAAATTGAACAGGCATATTAAAACCAACAAATGGAACCATTTTGGCACCCATTTCAATATGTTTTTCGGTAAATGCTGTATTCTTCATTATCGTCTATATTTTAAATTTACATGGCTGCAAAGGTATTGAAATTAAAGATATTTACTTTATAAAAACAGTAAATATTTAGGTAAAAATTTTAACAATTGAAGAGGAAATGTGAAACCTTTAATTAAAGAATTTGATTCTAAAAGCCCCGTGATACACTTTACGATAAGAGCAAAATGCATTTGAATATTCACAATGATTTTTATGTAAAGTTTAGACGCCAAACATTAAAAAAAGCAAAGTATTAATTTTGTACTTTTGTTAAGCTTAATAATTACACAATACTATATGAAAAAATTTAGTAGAAGTGCTCCTAGGAGCTTTATTCTTTTAATCGATTTAATCATCATCTTTTTTTCTGTGATGATTTCTTTTCTTCTTCGATTTAATTTTAACATCCCCGAAAATGACGTACTTCTCATTCCCTATGCACTACTTGTCTTTATGATAATACGTGGTGTAGGATTCCTTATTACGAAATCATTCTCAGGAATTATTCGCTATACTGAAACGCAGGATATCACACGCATTTTAATAATGAATACGATTGGTTCAGTTGTTATTGTCATTGCTGATATTATAATTAAGCTGATTTATGATGTATATGTAATCCCACGTTCTGTTATTATTATTGAGTTTATAGCCTCCTCAGTGGGAATGATTGCCTTTAGATTGGTTGTTAAGTCAACCTATTGGGAATTAAAAACGCCAAATAGCAAAGCAAAAAATGTAATTATTTTCGGTGCAGGAGAAGCTGCTTTGATTACAAATAAGGCCTTAAATCAGAATTCAGGTGAAAATTTTAAAGTAATCGCCTTTATTGATGACCAGAAGAATAAAGTTGGAAAAAAGATTGAAAACATTCCCATTTACCATTCTTCCAAATTAGAACAACTTATTGATGAAAATGAAATAGAACAATTGATTATTTCTATTCAAAATATTAGCCCCAAAAGAAAAAAAGAAATCGCCGAACTCTGCTTGGCTAAAAACGTAAAAGTTCAGAATGTACCACCCGTAAAAAAATGGATAAATGGGGAGCTTAGTTTCAGGCAAATACAGGACATTAACATCTTAGAGCTTTTAGACCGAGATGAAATAAATCTTGATAAGGTAAAAATCAAGAAACAACTGACCAATAAAGTAATACTCGTCACAGGTGCTGCAGGCTCCATTGGAAGTGAAATTGCACGACAGGTGATAGAGTATTTTCCAAAAAAAGTCATTCTGTTGGACGTGGCTGAAACTCCCATATATCATTTGGAATTAGAGTTTACCAAACACCCTTTCTTGAAAAACATTGACTTTGTAGTAGCCGACATCCGAAATCAAGATCGAATGGAGAAAGTATTTTCAACATTCAAACCAGATATTATATTTCATGCCGCAGCTTATAAGCACGTGCCATTAATGGAGAAAAATCCAAGTGAAGCCATTTTGACCAATATACACGGTACAAAAACGCTTGCTGATTTATCAATTAAATTCGATGTGGAGAAATTCATTATGATTTCGACTGATAAGGCTGTAAACCCAACTAATGTTATGGGAGCATCGAAACGCATTGCCGAGATATATGTACAGACATTAAACTCAGAAGGAAAAACAAAATTCATTACTACTCGTTTTGGTAATGTACTTGGATCAAATGGTTCTGTCATTCCCCTATTCACAAAGCAAATTCAATCAGGCGGACCGCTTACACTCACTCATCCCGAAATAACACGCTATTTCATGACGATACCTGAAGCCTGTCAATTGGTATTAGAGGCGGGAGCCAAAGGAAATGGTGGCGAAATTTTCGTCTTTGATATGGGTAAGTCCGTAAAGATTTTAGATTTGGCTAAAAAAATGATTAAGCTCTCTGGCAAACAACTGGGAACGGATATCCAAATCGTATTTACTGGTTTACGTCCGGGTGAAAAGTTATATGAAGAAGTATTGGCTACAAACGAAAACACCCTACCGACTGATAATTCTAAAATTCTTATAGCAAAAGTGCGTGAGTATGAATTGAGCTATGTCCAAGAACAAATAAACAACCTTATTCATTTGTTTGAATCGCAAGACAATTTTGAGATTGTAAAACAAATGAAAAAGATTGTTCCTGAATTTGTAAGTAAGAATTCTATATATGAAGAATTAGATAAGGACTAACTCTTATTCATATATTATGCTTGAGCATTAGGACCCAAATTCATTGGAAGTCCCATAGCATCTACATCCTTTATTTCCCCATGCATCGATTCAAATTTTTGCACATTATCAATCAAAGCCTTCATTAAGCGTTTTGCATGTTGAGGAGTTAAAATGATACGTGATTTCACCTTAGCTTTAGGCACTCCGGGCATCATACGTACAAAATCAAGCACAAACTCTGAAGGAGAATGGGTAATAATTGCTAAGTTTGAATAAGTACCTTCGGCAATTTCCTCAGGTAATTCAATGTTCAATTCGTTTGGATTTGGGTTTTGATTATTATCAGCCATAACAAAATAGTTTTTAAAAAGAAAGGTGCATTTTCATGCACCTTTCCAAAATGTTTATTGTATTAACCTGAGTTCGACGTAAGATTTCACTCACAGAAAGTCAATAGCAGACCAGATTTGCTGCTAAATATCACGAAGGAATAGCGGGCTATTTCGAGTGGTATTTAGTGCGAAGATGGTTTGCTATTGACTTTTTTATATAAATTTCG
>QNXT01000283.1 GCA_003973505.1 Bacteroidota bacterium | reverse complement strand
ATCCTCTGCACTAAGAATCAATTCCTTACCTGAGATTTTAAGGCGAATCTGGTTGGTTGATTGATTGGCAAAGAAAGAAACACGACGGATTTTATTTAATAATTGAATACGATCTACTGTAAGGATATTCGGATTGTCTTTTGGAATAACAGCTTCATAATTAGGATATTTACCATCTACCAATCGGCAAATTAATTTGAAGTTCTCAAAAGTAAAGATGGCATTCTTTGCATCATATTCAATGCTTACATCATCAGCTGCTTTACTTAGCGTGTTTTTCAACATACTAAGTGATTTTTTAGGAACGATAAATGAATCTTCAGTATCCGATATAATATCCTTACGGGTGTATTTTACCAATTTATGAGCATCTGTTCCCACAAGGATAAGACCCTCTGAGGTCAATTCGAAATTAACACCCATCATCACAGGACGAAGTTCATCATTACCTGTAGCAAAAATGGTTTTACTAATGGCTTGTTCCAAAACTTCAGCAGGCATTTTTACCTTACTAGCACTTTCTATAGAAGGAGGGTTTGGAAACTCAGCTCCGTCGAAACCGCTAAGTTTAAACTTACCATCATCGGTAGATAGTTCAATAAGATGGGTTTCAAGATTGATGAAAAACGAAATAGGAATGTCGCCAAATGTTTTTAAAGTGTCGAGTAAAATTTTAGCAGGAATGGCAATATTGCCTTCTTCTTCCACTTTTACCAATGGTACAGAAACCGACATGGTAGTTTCTATATCCGATGCGGTTACATTAAGATTTCCTTCTTGAACACTAAATAAGTAGTTGTCCAAAATAGGTAAGGTAGAATTTGTGCTTAACACTCCACTAATGGATTGTAGTGCCTTTAACAAAACATTGCTCGATACTATAAACTTCATCTTTATCTATTTTTAATTTTTAATATTTCAACATAAAGTACTGAATTAGTACTATTTATTACTGTTCTTAAATATCTGTAACTATTGAAAACCTATTTTTTAGAACAGATGTAAATTTATTAAAAATTTACAATCTATTATATAGGTTTTTTAAATCTTATTTAAGAGGTTTATTAACAAAAACACCACACAACTTATGGCTTAGTGTTTTCTTGATTTAGAGGTAAAGTATTTTCTGCTTTTACCAAAAAGCTTAATGGCCGACTGATATTATCAATTACGAAATATTGAACTGTAACAGGCTCTTTATTATTGTCGATAAAACCATATAAGCGATCTACATCATGTTCGAAAAGTTTCCCGTTCATATCTTCTTTATTGTCAAAGTTTGGACGATAATACATTCTTAATTTTCGTTTTGTGCCCAATTTGGTTTCCACAGTAACAATTCGTACGGGTAGCGTTTGTTGTATAGAATCTAGAGTTTCTTCGGTCATATTGTCGAGTAGTAGCTCGTAATTTATTAGGGTAAAAGCGGCTAACTCTTCCAATACACGCAAGGTGTCGAAATTGGTTACTTCTTGGTTGTTAATTAATTGTATTAATTTGAAACTACGATCCCCATTATTGATAATTTCATAGGATTCAAAAGCTTTACGAGGAAATTCTACACTTACTTTTTTCATATCCATGATATTGTAAGAAAAAACTTCGTGGCTTAGCCAATCGGCTCGTTTTGCTTTAAAGCGTTCGGTAAGGTAGCCTCTAAATCCAGGGATGTAAGTAATGTAGATATTATCTTCACCTTCTGCCTTCATCATGGTGCCCATATTGTCGGCTGTAGGTCCACCCACATAAAACACATGCGTTTTTTCAATATGTTTGAATAGTTTTATTCCTGCAAAATTTATTCGGTATTTGCTTTGATACACCTCAACCTTTACAGAGTTTGTAGCCAGTTGGGTAATTCCATTATTATAGGCTGACTTAGCAATGGGGTTTTTAATCTCTATTGAAAGCAAGGTTTTGAGAATGATATGCACATTGTCTTCAATGGGCTTTTCAGTACCATTCAATACCCAACGATTTCCATCACGTTTCAAATCGACACTATTATTTTTTTTGTCAACCATAAAAATGCGTTGTACGCTAGCCGTGTCGTCCACCACAAATGGATTATCAAAAGTACTGTTATTTCTCTCAGTGAGTAAGTTGATTGCGTATAATATGGCCATTATGGATAAGGCCAGTATGATGATATTTTTTGATTTCATTGCTTTTTGTTTTTTTTGATTATCGTGCGTATTTACGCTTGCGTATAAATCCAATAATAATACCCATGAAAATGATTAATAAAACAGGAAAAACGGTATTAATCAATTGCCATTTTAATCTGCCTTGAATTACTTTTTGCTTGTCGAGTAGGCGAATTTTAAACTCTTTATTACGTAAATGAATCATTATTTCGTCTCCCAAAAGATAATTTACGGAGTTTAAAATAAACTTCTTATTGTCAAAATACTTTTGAGTATAACGATCATAACCTAAAGGCAGCGGACGCAAACCATTAGCGGTTTCCATTACCTGGTTTTGGATGATATCTCCATCGGAAATTACAATTTGCTTTGTTTCCGGACTTTCATATAATACATCAAACATTTTATTATTGCCAATCACAGGAGTTATTGGGCGATACACGAAGTGCGATGTGAATTTTCCTTCTAATAAAACAGCGATATTTTGAGGAGGTGCATTATAAAGTGCGGGGTTTGGTCCCCGATAAATAATATCAAATAAATCAACCAAAACGGGGCTTGGTGCAATACGTGATTTTTTATCGGTTTTAAGCAATACCGTTTTCTTAACTTTATCAGAACCTACGAGATCAATACTATTTACGAATTTTGTTTTTACAGCATTCAGGTTTTCGGTAATAATAGAACCTTTTACAGGCAAAGCAAAGGGGAAATAATCCCAAGTACGAAGCGTACCTTCGGCTGTTCCTATGGCAAGTGCATTACGGTTCAAAACCAGATTGCTATTTATACGTGCACCATAACTAAACAGCATTTCCATCACATGGAGGTCTTTATTCATTGCAACAAATGAAGTGTTTTGGCGAAGACTATCCATATTGGCTTGCACATGATCAATCAACCACATGATTTTTCCTCCGTGCATCAAATACTGATCAATGATAAACTGGTCTTTATCGCTAAATGCTGTGTCGGGCTTGGCGATAATAAGTAAATCATAGCGGGGGATAAGCTTACTGTTGGTAGAATCCATTTTAATACGCTTGGTAAGCGCTCCAAAATTCCCATCTATCAAAATTTGACCTACATTATACGATTTCGATAAAGCCATGGCTATGTCGGCAGTATGTGCCTGATCAGCCTCACCATGCCCTATGGAAAAAACCACAGTGGGTATTCTCTTGCTTGTAAGTTTACGAATGGCACTCATAAAGTTTAGCTCTAAGTTTTGAATAGAATTATTCAAATCAGAGGCGGTAGGTACCTTTCTTCCACTTTCCAATAATGTAATAGGGATGGATTTGCCTTTATAAGTAATCATGGCACTGGGAAAGATGATTTTTTGTGCAAAACCATCTTTATTTTCGATGGGAATATTGTAATATGCCAGTCCACTCTCCGCAAGTTGTTTAAATAGTTTTAGACGTTCTTTTTTGTCTTCACTTTCAGCGGGGTTTATAAACTCGTATTGAATATCCTTATTATAAGCTCTGAATTCATCCAAAAGTTCTTTGGTTGCATTTCGCAAACGTTTATACTCCGCAGGTAATGTGCCATCCAAATATACCTTGATGGTAATATAATCATCCAAATTTTTTAGGATGCTGTTGGTGGTTTCAGAGATGGAATAGCGTTTCTCTGCCGTAAGGTCGAATCGCATAAAATTGTATGAACTGATAATGTTCACAGCGATAATCAGTAAGATGATGCTTACGATTTGTATGATATTTCCTTGTCCTATTTTTTTTCTTGCTTTCATATCTTCTCTACCATTTTCTGCTCTGTAACGAAAGCTTTGTTAATAATAAAAATAACGAAATCAAACTGATAAAGTATATAATATCTCGTGTGTCAATCACCCCTCTACTGATGGAAGAATAGTGCTCATTTATACCCAATGACTTGATTAATAGGTCGAAATTTTGAAAGATGCTGATATCGTAAATAAAATCGAAACCTGCATAAACAAAACCACTTATAAAAACGGCCAGAATAAATGAAATAATTTGATTTGTTGTAAGCGATGAGGTGAATAAGCCAATTGCAATAAATGCGCTACCAAGAAACAGAAGTCCGATATAGGATCCAATAATTCCTCCTGTATCTACATTTCCGGCTGGAAAGCCCAACTGATAAACAGAGAAATAGTAGGTTAGGGTAGGAAGTAAGGCAATTAATAAAAGTATAAATGCTGCCCAAAACTTGGCCATCACAATTTTCAAATCGCTTAAGGGTTTTGTGAGTAGCATTTCAATGGTTCCTGTACGTTTTTCATCAGCAAACGACCGCATTGTAATGGCGGGTATAAGGAATAGAAATACAAAAGGAGCAATTACGAAAAGGCCGTCCATTTGGGCAAAACCATAGTCAAGAATATTAAAATCCATAGGAAATACCCATAGAAATAAACCCGTAATCATTAGAAATACAATGATGACGATATATCCTATAATCGAGGCGAAAAAGTTTGCAATCTCTTTTTTTAGCAATGCAATCATTTGTTGTTTTTAGTTTTTAGAGTTCAATTTAAGTTTATAAACTGTTGTTATTGTGGCTCAAAAGTGATTCGTATCTTTGTATCTTGTTTTAAGCCCAAAAGTCCGCCTGCATTACCCTGATTGACTGATATTTCTAGTAAGTCGTTGGAGTCGAATAATGCACAGGCCTCGCTGATAGCTACATCAGAATAACTGTCAGAAATTTTAGTTATTGCATTTTTAAATGAATTGAATGATATTCGGAAATTTCGATTTTTAGCATGTTCTTCAAACAGTGTTTTACTAATATTTGAAATGGCATTTTCGTAATTATCTATATAAATTATTTTGCCAATAATATTTGTATGCCCATCACTGTCGTTTTCCACAATAGGCTTAAACGACATCATTTTTGTTAGATCGCTACGTTCGAAGCCAAGTTTTTCGATGGGGGTGCCATTTATAATCATTTGACAGGCTTTTGTGAATACGTCTTTAGTCGAAAAAGTGTATTTCTCTGTATCTTGTATGATTTCTAAGGCAATGATTTTTTCGGGTTTCTCTTCGAAAATCAAATTGAATAGTCCATTATCGGCACCAATAAAATATTGGTTATGAGCTTTTATGGCAACGTGTGGGAAATCGGGTGAGGCATCGGAATTGACACCCAATAGGTGAATGGTTCCATCAGGAAAGTCGCGAAAACAACTTTTTAGAATATACGCAGCCTGATTAATGTTGAATGGCGTAATGTCGTGAGAAATATCCACAATATTAACATCGGGAATATGCTTCAATAACTTGCCCTTCACACTTCCAAGATAATGATCTTTGGTTCCCCAATCTGTTGTAAGCGTAACTATTGCCATAGACTAACTCGATAATTTTTAAGAGCTTCAAAAGTAGATAATTTCCCAATAGGATTTGGGCTTATTTTGTTTAGAAATTTCTGAAATTTTTTATTCCTAATTGGTCTTTATTTTTCTAAATCAGCTAATGATTTTTGATGGTGGGAATAAGTATTGCAATCTTTTTTTTTTGTGAATCGTATGGGTATAGCTCACTTTAAGAAATGCTTTTAGAGTATTGGCAATTATTGTAAAAATAAACACTCCGTTTTTTTCATAACTTAGCCTATTAATAATAGTTCGTTATATTTTTTTATCTTGTTAATAGATAGAACTTTCCAAAAGTTAAAGTTTAGCATTTGTCTTGTGATTATCAGATAGTTATATTTTGGCAAAGAAAACTTTTGGAAAGTTTACCGAAGTATTTTTTTAATTAAAAAGTATAAATATGCGATACGCTTGAATAAATACAATAGTGCAAACCGCAATCCTTTAGGAGTAGGGGTGATTTACATAAAAGTAAAATGAAACAGTTTAAATTAGTTTTTTGTGTTTTTTATAAGCACAATTGATTTTCTAAGCATAGTCAAATCGTTGGCTTGCATAAAGCCGAACGATAACAGAAATAAAATTCATGGATAAAACGACAAATAAAAAGAAAATAAGGTTCATCCTGATTGCATTTTGCATTTTGATTATTCCCATTGGATATTTAGCCGCAATTTCTTACGCAATTAAGATTCATAATAATGCACTTGAGCTTGCCCAAATTAAATATCCTAGTGACCTGAATGTGACACAAAAATCAATCAAAGAGATTGATAAAGCAATTAAAATATATCCTTGGAATTATTTATTCTATATGAATAAGGCTCAACTTCAAATGAAACTAAAAAACTATGAAGAAGCATTGATTTCTGCAAGAAATGGAACAGAAAAGAATAATCAATATGCCGAAGGATTGGAATTTCAAGGATTGATTTACGAATATTTGGGACAACTTGATTCTGCTAAGAATTTGTATTCAAAAGCAATTGATAAGTACAAAATTAGGTTGAGTGAAAATCCTGATAATCAATTGACCAATAGGAAAATTGCTTTATTGTACACAATCATTGGTGATACGAATAATTCTAAAGCTTATCTGACTGATATTTATGAAACCTCCGAATATTACGACAAGCAAATGATTGAACATTATGATTTCTACATTGAAAATTATAAATCTGAGGGATTAAGGGATTTTCTTTCGAATGAGTCAATAGATATGGTTAATGATAGCATTACAGATGATTATTTATTGGATAGTTTGATTCACTCTCGCAGAATATATTCAAATGGTCATACTACTATCACGGGACCGAATCAAGAAAAAGAACTCGTTTATAATTTCAGAGATGTTTTTAAGGATTATAGCAGTATTACTGCA
>QNXT01000145.1 GCA_003973505.1 Bacteroidota bacterium | reverse complement strand
TGCTTATGGATGGAGATAAACAAAGACTAATCCCACTAGCTCTTAAGATTCAAGGCAAAGAAGTGCCAGTAGAAGTGATTGTAAATGAATGGCTAATTGATGGTATGAAAATAATAGGTGAACTATTTGGAAGTGGGCAGATGCAACTTCCATTTGTTCTACAAAGTGCAGAAACAATGAAAGCTTGTGTTGATGCTTTAAATCCATACTTACCAAAAATCCAAAAAGAAACCGATACAACTCTTGTAATAGGGACAGTAAAAGGTGATGTTCACGATGTAGGAAAAAATCTTGTTGATATTATTCTTTCAAACAATGGATTTAAAGTTGTAAATTTAGGTATAAAAGTAACTATTGATGATTTTATAGATAGTATAAAAAAGTATAATGCCACAGCTATTGGAATGAGTGGGCTTTTGGTAAAATCAACAAATGAGATGAAATCAAATATAGAAGTTTTAGCAAAACAAAGCATTTTACCTGTGGACTTTTTAAAACAATCGCCATTGTTTAAAAGGCCTTTGAATTCCTTGTCGCAAATAATTTGTTCAGGTTCCGGAATTATTGCCGAATTTAAACGCAGATCTCCTTCAAAATCGGTGATCAATCAAAATGCAGTTGTTGCTGATGTGGTAAAAGCCTATGAACAAGCAGGTGTCTCAGGAATCTCTGTTCTTGGAGATACAAAATATTTTGGAGGAGCTCTGGATGATCTTATTCAGGCTAGAAATAGTGTTGCAATTCCTCTTTTGCGGAAGGAATTTATCATCGATGAATACCAGATCTATGAAGCCAAAGCTTTTGGTGCCGATGCTATTTTATTGATTGCTACGGTTTTAACGGAAAAAGAAATAACAGAATTCTCAAAACTCGCCAAAATCCTCAATCTCGAAGTTCTGTTGGAAATTCATAACAAAGAAGAGCTTAAAAAAGCTGATCTTACCGATATTGCTATGGTGGGGGTAAATAACCGGAATTTAAAAACTTTTGAGGTATCACTTAAGACCAGTAAAGATTTGTCAAAACTCATCCCTGAAGAAAAAGTAAAGATATCAGAAAGTGGAATCAGCTCGGTTCAGGCGATCAAGGAGCTAAAAGTGTTTGGATATAAAGGATTTTTGATCGGAGAGAATTTTATGAAAACCGATGATCCGGGTAGATCGGCTAAAGAATTTCTAAAACAACTGAAAAGTGAATAAAATGAGACTCAAGATCTGCGGGATGAAATATCCTGAAAATATTCAATCGGTAGCTGCTTTGCAACCGGATTATCTGGGGTTTATATTTTATGACAGATCGAAAAGAAATTTTACCGGAGAGATCCCAAAGATCTCAGAAAAGATAAAAAAGACGGGAGTTTTTGTCAATTCTGAAATAGACCTTATTCTGAAAAAGATTAAAAAATATAACCTCAAGGCCATTCAGTTGCATGGTGAGGAAAGTATCGGTTTTTGCAAAGAATTATCGGCTAAATTAAGATCTGGAATAGAGATCATTAAAGTGTTTTTAGTTGATGATGTTTTTGATTTTAAACAAATTGAAGCCTACGAGGATGTTTGTGATTATTTTTTGTTTGATACCAAGGGAAAAGAAAAAGGTGGTAACGGAATCATTTTTGACTGGGAACTTTTAGAGAAAAATAAAAGTTCAAAACCCTTTTTTCTCAGCGGAGGTATCGGGTTGGAATCGGTTGAGGCACTGAAGCATTTTTTTAAAAGTGATGTTTCAGAATTCTGTTATGCAATTGATGTAAACAGCCGGTTTGAAGATCAGCCGGGTTTAAAAAATAGTAAGAAATTAGAATTATTGATAAAAGAGTTAAAATTATGAATACTTATCATGCCGATAAAAAGGGTTATTACGGTGCATATGGTGGAGCTTTTGTTCCGGAAATGTTGTATCCCAATGTGGAAGATTTGAAAAAGAATTATATCAGTATCATGCAGGAGGATTCTTTTCAAAAAGAATTTCAGCAGTTGCTGAAAGATTATGTAGGCAGGCCCTCGCCCTTATTTTACGCACAACGTTTGTCAGAAAAATATCAGGCGAAGATTTATCTGAAACGGGAAGATCTGAATCATACCGGAGCACATAAGATCAACAATACCATCGGGCAGATCCTGTTGGCTAAAAGGCTTGGAAAATCACGAATTATCGCTGAAACCGGTGCCGGACAGCACGGGGTGGCCACGGCAACGGTTTGTGCCTTAATGGGCATGGAATGTGTGGTTTTTATGGGCGAAGTGGATATTGCACGGCAGGCGCCTAATGTGGCCCGGATGAAAATGCTCGGAGCTGAGGTGATTCCTGCAACTTCAGGAAGCAAAACTTTAAAAGATGCCACCAATGAAGCGATCAGAGACTGGATCAATAATCCGGAGGATACTTTTTATATCATCGGTTCAGTGGTTGGACCCCATCCTTATCCGGATATGGTGGCCAGATTCCAGTCGGTGATATCCGAAGAGATGAAAAAGCAACTCATTGAACACGAGGCTACGGAAAATCCCGATTACATCATTGCCTGTGTGGGTGGAGGCAGCAATGCCGCCGGAGCATTTTTTCATTATCTCGATAATAAAGAGGTAAAACTCATTGCTGTCGAGGCTGCCGGAAAAGGAATAGATTCGGGAGAATCGGCAGCTACCAGCCGGCTGGGAAGAGATGGCGTTATTCATGGCAGCAGGACGCTGTTGATGCAGACCGATGATGGTCAGATCATCGAGCCTTATTCTATTTCTGCCGGACTGGATTATCCCGGTGTCGGGCCGCAACATGCCCACCTTTTTAAATCGGGGAGAGCGGTGTTTTTAAGCGCTACCGATCATGAGGCGATGCAGGCTGGCCTCGAACTGTGTCAACTGGAAGGAATTATTCCTGCTATTGAATCGGCGCATGCCCTGGCAGCTTTAGAAAAAATAAATTTTAAAAAAGAAGATATTGTGGTGGTAAATCTTTCCGGAAGAGGAGATAAAGATTTAAGTACTTATATAAGCTATTTTGATTTTTAAAATAAATTTTAATTTGAATCTCACTACTCACTACTTAATACTCACCACTCAATACTAAAAGAAATGAACAGAATTAATCAAAGACTGGAAAATAGTTCTAAAAAGATACTTTCCATATATTTTACAGCAGGTTATCCCGAATTGAACAGTACGGTGCCCATTCTTAAAAATCTTGAAAAAGCAGGGGTGGATATGGTAGAGATCGGATTGCCTTTTTCAGATCCGCTGGCTGATGGACCTACAATACAGCAAAGCAGCACAAAGGCTTTACAAAATGGGATGACCACAAAGAAACTCTTTGCCCAGCTGGAAAATATTCGTAAGAAAGTAAGTATTCCGCTTTTATTGATGGGCTATTTTAATCCGATCATGCAATATGGTGTAGAAGAATTTTGTAAAAAATGTGCTGAGATCGGTATTGACGGGCTGATCATTCCTGATCTTCCCGTGGAGGTTTATCATAACAATTATCAAAAGATCTTTAAAAAATACAATCTGGTCAATGTGTTTTTGATCACACCGCAAACTACTGAGGAAAGGATCCGGTATATCGACAGTATTTCGGATGGATTTATCTATATGGTAAGCACAGCCAGTACCACCGGAGCTCAAGGTTCTTTCGGGAATACCCAAAAAGAATATTTTAAAAGAATCTCTCGTATGCAGCTAAAAACTCCGCAAATTGTCGGTTTTGGAATTTCTAACCAAGAAACCTTTGATCTGGCAACCCGGTATGCTGCCGGGGCAATTATTGGTTCAGCTTTTGTAAAGTATATTGGGAAGAATCCGCCTGAAAGGATCGGTTCTTTTATTGAAAAAATCAGGGGTAATCAAATTTTATAAACAATCGTAAACAACCAAATTCTCGGCAGGATGTATGTTCTGTTTTCACTGGTGATAAAACCGGAGATCCGGGTATCGTTTTTATAATCAACCCCTAAAATATTGGTTCCTTTAATTTTAAAGCTCCACATACTGTCCTCCCGGTGGTATTCCAGTTCGGCATTGGCTATTTCATAAATATTTTTATGATCGGTATTGTCTTTAAAAGAGGTTCTCATATAATCCGCTTTAAAATAAAAATCGTTTAAAAAATTGTATTCCAGATTAATATAAGGTTCATCAAAAGTGTAATTAGATTCAATAGTGGGGGTAATCAATTTGTTAAATCGTTTGGAATAGCCGATGTCAAGATTGGGCCATTTTTTAAAATTTGTTGAAAGTTCCAGTTTTAAACGATGTGAATTACTCTTATTTTTATAGATATCGGTATTTAAAATTTGTGTATAGTTCGAAAAATTTGAACTTCCGTTAAATTTAAGTGTAAATTTATTCAGACTTTTTCGTACTCCGGCCGAAATCATCCAACTGTCTTCTGGGTGATCTAAAAGTATAGGATGATATAAGCGATTTATTCCGCTTAACACGGTCTCATTTTTTATACCTTTAAGTTTTTTATTATAGCTTATACTGGCATTTAGAATAATCCCCCGATACATGCTGAATTTAGTATACCATAACCTTACGGCGTGGTATAGCTCATTTTCTAATTGTTCATTTCCGATTTTGGCCGTACTGTAGCTTTGAATTTGCATTCTGTTGGCATAATTGGATACCCCTGAAAATCTGCTTTTAAGATTGTATCTTAAGTTAATTTTTTCTGATGCGGATATTTTGATCTTCGCCAGAAAATCGGGCAATAAAATATTTTTTGTTTTACTATAATCGTTTTTTTGATCCGCTTTCCAATAGTAATGGTGCAGTGATGCACCGTATTTAACAGTCGCTATACCTAATTTAAATTTGTGTTGGAGACCAAAATAAAGATCGTTCAACGAAAAATTAAGCTCATTTCCAAAACCTGCCTTTTCAAAATCATTGTTATCTCCGTTTTGAAGTTTCTGGAATTCATAAGTACTGAACACATCATTTAAATAATTGTTGCCAATTGTAGTATAAATATGGTTTGTATTGTTCAGCACCCAGTAGTATTTAAATAACAAATCGAGATTATGAGTTTTACGGTTTTTGATCTGATTGATATTATAGGTTTCTTCATCAATTAAAGGCAATAATTCCGGTAAAAAAGCTTTGTTGGTGAGCCAGTTTGTTTTTGGATCATTTTTATTGAAAAAGTAATTTACTGTAGTAGAAAAAGTGTGTTTAACAGATAGCTTTTTATGCCACTCCATATTTTGTTTTACAGTAAGTGCGTCAACATTATTAAAAGTTAAGAAATCATCGGTTAGCGATTGTGAAATGGTTTTAATGTTATTTTCTCTGTTATTTGTATTTGTTTTTAAATAGCCTGAATAAGACAGGTCTTCTTTACTGTTGGGTGCGTAATCCAAGGATAATTTTGAGATCAAAAATTGATTGTTTAAGCGGCTGTTAACCGACTTTAATTCCTTGTTTTCAGAGGTGTCAGTAATATACGTAGTTATACTTTGTGTTTCAGTTTCGGTATCGGTATTGGCAAAAATGCTGTAAGCGGAAAAATCGAGTTTTTTAAAAAAAGTATGTGCCACTTGTCCGGCAGCAAACCGGTTGGTGCCGGCTTTAAAATCCTGATTTCTTAAAAAAGCAGAGAGATCATCATTTTGCAGGCTGAAATAAGAAGACGGGTCGGTAAACAGTTTACCAATTCCTCCCTCAAAATTTAAATAATCGCCAATGGTAAATGATTTTACCCCGATATCATTTAAGTCTCCGATAAAATTTACCGCGGTTTTGGGGCTGTAATAAAACAGGTTCGGATGTAAAAGGTAGTGTTTACCGGTACCGCTGCCGGCTTCAATATCGCCAAAGGCAAATTTCTTTTTTCCTTTTTTAAGTTTGATGTTCATAGCCATTTTATCGCTGTCGCTCAGGCCTTTTAAAAATCCGATCTCGTTATAATTATCGATCACCTCAACCTCATCCACCGCATCAGCCGGTATGTTTTCCACGCCCAGTTTGGTGCCGCCTCCAAAAAAATCCTTTCCGTCAACCAAAAGTTTATTTACTTTCTTACCGTTGACGGTAACTCCTCCTTTTTTATCGACTTCCACACCGGGTAATTTTTTAAGCACCTGCCTGAGTTTGCGCTCTTCTCCGGTTTTAAATACATCGGTTTTGTAAGTAATGGTATCTTCACGTACCCTTACTGCCTGATCACTGATCACAATCACTTCATCCAGTTCATTATTTGATGGTTTTAACTGAATATTTTTTTTACTGTTTTCCGTTAATTTCACCTTAAAATTATAGGGTCGATAACCTAAAAAACGTATACTTACCAAATATTCCTGTCCTTTTTCCAATATCAGCTTATAACGGCCTTCTTCATCGGCTATGGAAAAGGCCATCTCTACTTCAGGGTTAGTTGGTTTGGCTAAAACATTGGTAAAAGGTAATGGGTTTTGTAATGAATCGGTTACCACACCATTCAATGAATAGCTTTGAGAAAAACAAACCCGGCTTAGGAGTAAGATCAAAATTGTGATGTAGAATTTGAATAACCGATCCATAAAATTTTAGGAGTGATTTGTTAATTTCTTCTGCTTCTTCTTATAAACGTTCCACGAGATTCCCATTTCAATTTTTTAAGCTCCTCTGCGGTTATTTCTTCACCTTTAGTGGGTTTTGAAATTTTTATTGTTTTGTCTGAAAACTTTATCTTATTTGCCGTTAGCGTATATCTAAATTTTGACACTTCTAAAATAAGGCCCGGTAAGCCACCATAGCCTGCAGGTCCAAAAGGAACCGGAATATCAGGAGTAAACCAAACTGTTATGATTTGATTCTTATTACACCCTGCATAGGATGAAGTGGCTTTAAAACATTTGTATTTTCCGATATATTTAGTTTCGGAAGTAATGGTCCATTTGATGTTTAAAGGACTTTTAACCAGAAAATTTTTTCCCAAGCTTTCTTTTTCATTTAAAACTTCATTTGTTTTGCGGTTTTGATAAATAATTCCGCTTGAAAACTGATAACTCGAAAATTGATATTCAAATTTATTTACATTATCAGGTGGCATGGACATTTCTACATGGTAAATACTTTCTAAA
>QNXT01000216.1 GCA_003973505.1 Bacteroidota bacterium | reverse complement strand
TCTTTTCGAGAAAATGTTTATTCTCGTTACAGATATGTCATTATTGGAATATTCAGACACCAACAACCCGCTGATTCGTAAGCTTGCTGAAAAAGCTCCTGGCACTTTTCACCATTCCATTCAGGTAGCCAATTTAGCCGAAGAGGCAACGCTGCAAATTGGAGGAAATGCACTCCTCGTACGAGCAGGTGCCATGTATCATGATATTGGAAAAGCCGAAAACCCTATGTTTTTCACCGAGAATCAAAACGGAAGTTTCAATCCTCATGACGAACTTACATTTCAGGAAAGCGCACAAATAATAATTAACCATGTATTGGATGGAATTGAAATTGCCAAAAAGAACAATATTCCAGACCAGATTATTGATTTTATTCGCACACATCATGGCACCAAACGCGTGGAATATTTTTACAGAATGTATAAGAAAGATTTTCCTGAGGATGATATTCGTTTGGCTGATTTCACTTATCACGGCCCCATTCCGTATTCTAAAGAAACCTGTGTATTGATGATGGCTGATGCTGCCGAAGCTGCTTCAAGAAGCCTGAAAACACCTGATGCCAAGTCTATTTCAGAACTTATTGATGGAATTATTAAAAGTCAAATGGATCAAGGGCAATTTAATAATGCCGATATCACGATGAAAGAAATAAATACGGTAAAGAAGATTTTCAAACGGAAATTGATGAATATTTACCACGTACGTATTGAGTACCCTTCGGAATAATTTCCATCATCAAATAGCATCAATATAAAAGCGTGCTTCGGGACCTAAATTAAAAATAAGATCAAGAATACTAAGGTTTGGAGCAAAACCATGCCGTTCTGAGAAAACCTGAATATACTCGTTTGTCCGAAGTTTATCAGTATAAATACTTTCCCTTTTGGGATGAATTACATTCCGTAAATCAACAGCATCATCATAGTTTTTAATATAAGAATCCGTTGTTTCAAGTTTTTGATCCAATTCCAAAATATCCATTATGGAATTCATAATATCCATATTGAAATCGAATAAGCCTTTTGGTTTTTGTGTAAATAAGCCCTCGAAATAATCTGCATAATATAAAAAGAAGGGAGAGCAATTATAGGCGGTTTCTATTGACTTCCAATGAATTTTTTGCCATAACTGATCATCGAATATTTGCACCTCACGAATAGGAGTTTTAGCCTTGCCTGTTTTTGCAATCGGTATATTTAAATTCTGCACACCATTGGGACCCATTATTTGACAACGATTTCGAAACGACTGCTTTTGATAATTTTCGTGAGCCTCAATAAGCACTTTGCTATGCTGAGAGATACTTACCCAATAATCGATAGGCGGAAAATACGCTGTACTTAAAATTAAGGGCTTATTTTTCATGAAATCTATAGTTTGAAAAAGAAAACTTAGAAGTCCAATTCTATTTGAAGTGGTTGATCATCATCCAATCTCCCTTTCACAACATCATCATCCTTTTTATTATCACCCGCTTTCTTCTTGGGTTTTGATTTCTTTTTGGGTTTGTCTTCCGCGGATTTCTCAATCACAGGCACCTCGTCAATAATTGGCAATGCGGCTGTTTCTGGCAAGTCCTCCTCCACTGCCACTAATTTAGGCTTTGCTTTGGGCTTTGGATTTGCTTCCTCTTTTTTGGTTTCTACACCCGCTTCATCAGGCTTCGACTTCTCTTCACGCTCCTCCGTTTTCACATTTTCAGAAGAATCCGAAACATCCTCCACTTTACCTTTCTCCTCATCCTTGCCCTCGCCCTTTTCCTTGTCCTTATCCTTGTCCTTATCCTCAACCTTTTCCTTGTCCTCTAACTTGTCCTTCACCTCGTCCTCCAACTCGTCCTTTTCCTCTTCATAAGGAGCAGGCTCCAGCATATTTATCTTTTTCAAGCCGTAACTACTCAGGCGTTTTCCCTTCGCTTTCACACTTTTCTCATCAATAAAAGACTCCGCTTCAACCACTTCGGTTTCACGATTTTTTGGTCCTTTTTTAGGGTCAAACACCAATTCGATTCGAGGCAAATAATCTTCAGTAATCGCAATCAACTTCGACTTAGGATGCTCAGTAATAAATAATGTTTTACGTTCGGTGGCATCAAATTTAAATCGCTTTATATAGTAATATTTCGAATCGCCATCAAAATAAATAGCAGTCCAAATACGCTCAGGATTAAATTTCTCAATCCGAATCATATCCTCATCAAAATGAGTTGATAAGCCAAAACCATTCAAACGATAGTGACCTGATTGCATAATTGTAAGAATCTTATCCTCAGCGGCAAAAGCACCCAAATAACGACCTCGTTCTTGACCATTTAATCGGCGAACGGTATCATCGTACCAAATATCACGTGCTCCCAAAGTGGACAAACCATCTTCTTTAAGCGTGATTTTACTAACCATGTGTTTTGTTAGCGTATTTCCTCCTGCACCACGCCCTTTAATAGCTAAAGTACTAAAGTCAAAATCGAAATTTAATTTCTTCAATTTTGGACGTGGACGTAATTTCACTCTTACAATTTCAGCTTCTCCATTTGGATTGTGACTAAAGTATAAAATTTTGGAACCTTCCGTTCCTTTGGTAATATCATAAGTCCTATCGCGAGTGGTTCCTTTTACAGCAAATCGTTTAACATAGGTTTTACCCACTTTACCATCTCGGTATATTACATTATAAATGGTTCGAGTATTATTCGCTTTTTGAACCCCAACGTAAATAATATTTTTGCCCACAAATGTTTTATCGGCAACCTTGGTTACCACAAAACTACCATCCTCACGAAATACAATAATATCATCAATATCTGAACATTCGGTAACAAACTCATCTTTTTTCAATGATTTACCAATAAAACCTTCCTCTCGATTTACATACAGTTTCACATTGGAAACAGCAACCGCTGCGGCATTAATATTTTCGAAACTACGAAGTTCGGTTTTTCGTTCACGACCTGCACCATACTTCTTTTTAATTCGCTTAAAATAATCTACTGCAAAATCAACAAGATTGGCTAAATGATGTTCTACTTCAGCAATTTGCTCTTCCAATGAAGCCAATTGTTCATCGGCCTTAAACTCATTGTATTTCGAAATACGTTTAATACGAATTTCAGTCAAACGTAGAATATCATCCCGAGTAATTTCTCGTTTAAATAGTTTTTTATAGGGATTTAATGCTTCGTCAATAGTATCTATCGACTCTTCAAAACTTTCCGACTCTTCTATTTTGCGATACAATCGTTCACGAATAAAAATCTTTTCTAAAGATACAAAATGCCATTGCTCGAGCAGTTCGGCACGATGAATCTCGAGCTCCAGCTTCAAAAGTCCAACAGTACGGTCAGTTGAAAGCTTGAGAATTTCTTTCATCCCCAAAAATGCGGGCTTATCACCATTAATCACCGTAGAATTGGGCGAAATAGACACTTCGCAATTGGTAAAAGCATAAAGCGCATCAATGGTTTGGTCCGGAGAAACACCTGCTCCCAAACGAATCACAATTTCGACCTCTGCAGCCGTATTGTCCTCAATCTTTTTTATCTTAATTTTACCTTTATCATTAGCCGAAACAATAGAATCGATCAATGATGAAGTTGTGGTAGAAAAAGGAATTTCCCGAATAACGAGTGTCTTTTTATCCAGCTTTTCTATTTTCGCACGAATGCGAACTTTTCCTCCTCGCAAGCCATCATTATAACGACTCACATCGGCCATACCGCCTGTGGCAAAATCAGGATATAATTCGAAACTACGACCACGCAAATAGCTAATGGAAGCATCCAACAGTTCATTAAAGTTGTGAGGAAGTATTTTCGAAGCCAGGCCCACTGCAATACCTTCTACACCAATGGCCAAAAGCATGGGAAACTTTACAGGTAACGCCTCAGGCTCTCTATTTCGACCATCATAAGACGAAAGCCAAACCGTTGTTTTTGGATTGAATACCACCTCTAAGGCAAATTTACTTAATCGGGCTTCGATGTACCGAGGTGCTGCAGCACGGTCGCCTGTGAGAATATTTCCCCAGTTACCCTGCATATCAATCAGTAAATCTTTTTGCCCCAATTGCACCAAAGCATCACCAATAGAAGCATCACCATGGGGATGATATTTCATACTTTGCCCAATGATATTCGCCACTTTATTATAGCGACCATCATCCATTTCTTTCATTGCATGAAGAATACGGCGTTGTACAGGTTTAAAACCATCACGAATATCAGGAACAGCACGCTCAAGAATTACATAGGATGCATAGTCTAAAAACCAGTTTTCGTACAAACCCGACAAAGTCATAGTTTGCGCTAAACTGCTATCAGCGGCTTCCTGTTCTTGGGGAGTATCCTCAATTTCTTCTTCTGGTATATTTTGGTCTTCTGCCATTTACTTCTTGTAAAATAATCAATGTTGTCACTTCATAAAGCGTAGCAAAAATAATTCAATTATCAAGAGCAATACCGCTAAACTTAAAAATAGTTTCCACAATTGCACGCCACTATGCAAATCCTTTACTACTGTGGTAATTGGAGCATTTTCTGAACTTAGAATGTTAATATTATTTACCCCCATATTCTTTACTATCTGTTTGAGCTCATTCGTATGATAGGAGTGTAAATCAGACTCGATGCGAGAATAATTGAAGGCAGCAGATTGAATTTCACGACCCGATTTTAGTATCGAATAGTTACCCGCATCAGTAATTGCATTGGCATCAATAATAATGCTCGGATTGGCTCCTCTACGATTTATGGCTGGTATAAATTGAAAATTGCCTTCCACAGCTTTAACATAATACACGGCATCATTATCATCATTGGTAGTAGTCATAAGACTAATGCTATTTTCTTGACCAAGTGTATAATATAAATTCGATTGCTGTTTTGATTGCATCGCCACATTATACATAATAGGCACAAATAATGCATGTGAGCTTATATTCGATGCTCCATTTGTAAAAGGTGCTGTAAATAAATAAATTACCGATTGTTGAAAATGATATTTTCGAAGAAAACTATTCCCATTATCAAACTTTATCAAATCTAAAGCACGCGATTGATTCCAAGTTTGCAATACCCAATGTTTATTAAAAAAAGGCATATCCACATTGTCGGCAAGGCGAAACTGACCACCCTCAACATCAAAAACATCATTAAACTCCTCACTTTCAATATCCATCCAACGCAGACTTGCTTTCGCAGTATCGACCGTCAGAAAAGCATCCATCTTAAATGCCTTTTGTAAACTTCGTACATCACCGCTACCTATCGCAAGGGAAGGAATAATAACAATACTTACATTCTGACGACTCACTTTTTGCAACTCCATTAATAGCCCCGAAGAATACTGCTTTATCCCATTCAAAATAATTACATTAAAGCTTTTCAAAGAAGAATAATTTACTCGATTCACTGGTTGCTCTACAAAATCGAATAGGGAATCTCCCTTATAAAACAATGAAACAGCATTGGCATAATCGGCTCCCTGAATACTCAACACACGTATTTGCTTAACGATTGTAAAACCAAAGTAAAACTGATCGTCGTATGTAATAGGATAATCTCGAATGGCAATTTTTGCATGAAACACGCCCGCAGTATCCATTTGAAAAACCAGCTTCTCATTTCGCTCTTCAAAAGCTTTCAAATCGACACTGGCAATGGCCTTTTGCTTAGCTGAAACCGTTAAACTAATGGGCAATTTTTCCACAACTTGATCAGACAAATTTTTAATTCTGTAATTCAACACAAGTGTTTTTTTAGCTTGAAGAACGGGCGTTTCGAACCAACAAGAATCGATAAAAATATTATCCTGCGAGGCCGATGACAAAGGAATCAAATTGATTTGAAGCGTAGTATCGACTGACCAATGATTCATATCTGCTTGCGATTTTTGAAAGTCAGAAACTAAGTACACTTCCTGATTGGACTGACGCCCTTGCAAATCGAAATTAGAAACACGATTTAGCACACTTGAAAATGGAATTGAAGAAGGTTCGATATGCACTTCGTCCAAAAGTTCGAGAAAAGCATCACGATTCAAAAAGCGGTTCGATTCGGGAATCGGGTTATTGAGTAACAGCCTAAAATTATCTGTTGGATTATAAGCCATTACAATTTCACGTGCCTTTTTCCGTCCTTCCTCCAGCAGGTTTCCCTCAGCTGATTCCGCTTGCATACTAAAGGAATTATCAAGAAAAACAGTCACATTATTTATCAAAGATTGATCTGTATTTCTGTTTCCTTTTACAGGCAAATATGGGCGAGCAAAAGCCAAAACAATAAAAGCAACCACCAAAACACGAAGCAACAAAACCAAAAGATGACGCCACTGCGAATGTCGCTTACTTTGTTGCTGCACATTTCGTAAGAAACGAACATTCGTAAAATACACTTTCTTAAACCGCTTAAAATTAAAGAGGTGTATAATAATTGGAATTGCTATCGCAAAAAGACCGTACAGAAATTCAGGATGATAAAAATGCATTATTATCTTGCTAATTTGAAGAGCAAATGTAGGGAAAAATGGGACTTATCTACCCATATAATATCATAGGAATAAAAGCAAAAGCCAATAAGTGCAAAGCCATACCATCATTTTTCTTTTTATAGAAATAATAAAGAAAAAACAGGTTGACTAAACTCATAATCAACATAAACACTTGCAGTAAAACACTTACCTCACCGATATAATGCACCAAATTGGCATACACCAAAAACCATGAAATAGAAAAACTTGATAAAACCAAAGGAAGCTTTTTTTCCAATTTATACTTTGCAAACACTCTTAACGGAAAGAAGTAAAAAGACAAAAACACCGAATAAAATAAGTATATTAAATATGGCAAATCCACCTTTATTGTAAACATATACAAGAGTATGGCAATAAAAAATAAGTAGGCTTCTATTTTGAATAATTTTTCCATTATGCTAATTTATCGTCTTCAAAAGTAGAAAAAAACATAAAGCACCAAGTCCTAAAAACCTGAGTTCGATGTAAGCTTTGCTCACAGTTTCAGATAATTAGCCCATATACAACTCAAATTTACGATGGACTATCGAGATAATTCGAGTATATTTGGGGAAGTATATGGGCTAATTATCGAAATTTATATAAAAAAGTCAATAGCAAACCATCTTTGCACCAAATACCACTCGA
>QNXT01000307.1 GCA_003973505.1 Bacteroidota bacterium | reverse complement strand
CAAAATAAAAGAAATCCAAGTATGTATTTTTTATCCATAATAATAGAAATGTATTTTTAGCCAAATTATTGCGCAAAGGTAGTAAAAACCTGAGTTCGATGTAATCTTTGCTCACAGTTTCAGATAATTAGTTCATATACGACTCAAATATACGATGGACTATCGAGATAATTCGAGTATATTTGGGGAAGTATATGGGCTAATTATCGAAATTTATATAAAAAAGTCAATAGCAGACCAGATTTGCTGCTAAATATCACGAAGTAATAGCGGGCTTTTTCGAGTAGTATTTAGTTCGAAGATGGTTTGCTATTGACTTTCTGTGAGTGAAATCTTACGTCGAACTCAGGTTAAAAGCAATAACAATGTTTTTGAAACGATGGCTAATTCCTAAATTGATGCGCTAATAAAAGATTAAAGTCTGTTTTCCAAAACATCATTTTTCTTTTTTTTTCTATCTTTTTTTAGAAAAAAGAAACAAAAAATCGCCACTAAGGACTAATAGCTAAAAATTAAAAGAGAAAATCTAAAACACATAACTCCTCCTTTTAGTCTTCGAAGCCTTGGTGAAGGAAACGAAACTTTATTTATCCAATGAACTCAATCTCGTCATAATACTCAATATTATAAAAAGCTTCGAAGCCTAACGAGCGTCAAACAGGATGTGTTTTTAACAATTTTCCCCTTCAATTTTTTAACGCTATTATCCCTAAGGTGGCATTCCTCAGCTTGTGAACAAGCTGTATGGTTTGGGACAGTGCGAGCTCCAAAGTTCAATGCTTAAGCTATACTGTTTGCATTTTCTTATCAACATAATTCTAGATTCGTAGAGCCTACATATAATTGTTAGATAATTCCGTGCGCAAGCCATGGCCAAAAAGCGGGGCTAGCGTGGTGGGAATTCTAGAATGATATTATTATCAATAAAATCGCTTGCGTTTTGATTAGTGACAGGTTAATATGATTAGATATAACTTAAACACCTATGTCCAATAGCTACAGTGCCAAACTTAAAAAAAGGTCGCTAATCAACGTGTTTTATTAGATAATAAATCATTCTGGAAGGGTGGGGGGACGATTTTTTTGGCCTTGAATTTTTTTGTTTCGTTTTTTGTTCAAGCAAAAAATGAAAGAGATTAAAAAAAATCATTCTTTAGAAAGGCTATAATAACTGAGTGCAACAAAATAAGAAACAGCCGATACTATGATTATTGTTAGCTCCTATCCTCGGTCGAAAAAAGGGTTCTTCGAGCTGACAGATATGGGAATTCCATAAACAATCTTTACGTTTTCATCAAAAAGCTTCAGTGCTTGGGCTGCTTTACCTACCGAAAACATAATGCGATTGTCCACACGCATATCGGCAGCCAAGCTTACGGCTGAGCCAATAGCCAGATTTAAATCGCCAGTATTAAATACACAAGGAGTATTTGGGTGTTTTTCTTTCTCACTACAATTTTCAAATCCGCATAATTGGCATATCTCATTAAGCCCCAGAGTTTCTATTCGAGTGCCAATAAAAAGAATTGCCTCGGCATTTAATATATTATCCCCATCCCGATGATAAAATGCGGTGTTTGTTTCCTCAGCCATTTTATGTAACTGCTTCGAAAGGCGTATAATATCTTCCTTATCAATAATCAACATTTCCAAAGTGTCACGGCCTTTGCCTTTAGGTGCTGTGCGGGCTGCAACCATCATTTGCTGAGCTATACTCAAACTGCGAATCGCTTTTTGATCTTTTTCTTTGTAAATACTCATTTAAAGAATAAATAAAGAAGGCTAATAAAATAGAATTTACTAGCCTTCAAATAAACAAAACTTATGAAGTTATTTCATATTAACATACTTGTCTAAACTCTCGATGATTCGTAATGAAATCATTGTAGGCTCAGAGATGTTTTTATTTTTAGCAATAGTTACCTCAGCAATCCCTTTTTCTTTTTTATCAATAGCATTGATATGATAATAATCAGGGCGATTTAAGAAAATCAAAGTGTCGGTATTCTCATTCACGCTATCAGGCGTGTATTTATATTTATTCTTATAGAGCACAGGTTGCTTTAATGATGAGAAAATCACAATAGGAATATTAATTTCTTTAGCTAAAGAATTTAATTGTTTCATTATATGACATTTTTCTTCTTCGCATTCTTCTACTTCGGTAGAATTAATAATGGTTTCAAGGTAATCAATAAAAATGATTTTGATACCAGCTGCTGCAAGCTTTCGTGCACGTTCTTTCAAGTCAGACAAAGAAGGGCCTTTTGAATCGTCGATGAAAAGCTGGGCACTATAAAGATTGTTCAGAGCAATGTTTACTTTATTCTCTTCAAATTCAGTTAAATTATCGCTATTAATTTTATTTACAGACAAGCCTGTTCCTGTAGAAATTAAACGGGAAACGATTTGACTAGAAGGACGCCGACCTGAAAATAGACCAACGGGAACATGTGATGTAATAGCAATATTACTAACTAAGGAGAGAAGGAAGGCTGTTTTTCCGATTCCAGGTCTAACTACGATGGTGGTAAGTTCACCTGCTTGAAAACCTTGAGTAATTTGGTCAAGATCGTTAAATCCACTGCTAATGCCACTAATGGATTTTGGGTTGTGAAGTTTAACGAAATTTTCTGCTAGTGTTTGATTGAGGATGCTTTGAATGGAATCAAACACCTCTAAATCCTGGGTGCTTTCTATGGTGTTTTCTGTCATGATTATATATTTTTGTGGTTATATAAATGAAGTACCAAAGATATGAAAAAAAACAGAAAATAAATAATTATTTATTCCTTTCTTCAATAAATAATCCGTTTTTGTAGATGTTGACTTTGGTAAGATTGCCTTCCAGATCATAAAACTCTTCACGTCCATCTTTTTCGTTATTTTTAAAATGAACCAATTGCTTAAGCGTTCCCGTAGTGTAATATGCTTTTTGCACTCCCTTTCCCAGTTTATAGTCAGCTTCGCCCACCATACGACCAAACCGATCTAAATAAATCCAATGTTCATCGTAGAGCCCGTTTTTATAGAAGCCTTTAATTCGAATTTTACCATTTGTATGATAACTAATATACTCTCCATCCAAACTGTCATTTTTATAAGTTTCCAGATAGGCTTTCGTTCCATCTTGGTTATAAGCTATTTTTATACCGTCCAGTTTTCCTTGCTTATAATTTGCTTCACTTTCTTTCGTCGAATTTAAATACCAACTTGTTGATTTTCCATCCAAAAGCCCATCTTTATACATATAGGACGATTGTAGTTTTCCGTTTTGATAATAATAGTTCGAAATACCGTCGAGCTTACCATTTTTATAATGTAATTCACTACTTACTTTGCCATTGTTGTAGTAGTTAATTTTGGTTTCTTCCTTATTACAGGCACTTACAAAAAATGAAAGGGTAATCAGTGCAAAGAATATTTTTATTTTCATTACTGTCTGGAATTTGTTTGTCGTACAAAAGTATTTATTTTCAAAATAGGAAAGGTGGTTTTGTTTTGCGGTAATATTGAAAAAGTTGTCATCCTCTGGTTTAGCGGTTTTAGGGATTTAAATATTGATTGTAAATATCATCAGAATTCATCTTGCAAAGCTTACATCGAACTCAGGTTATTAGCTTCTTTCACTTCAGCCTAATATATTTCTTAGAAATGCAAAGGGTATTAATACATATATTTGTATTTTATTTTTAACTCTTTCATTTTCGTTTTCTGAGATGCAAATACGATTTTTTAGACAGCTTTTTTTATTAATAATGTTTTTTGCATCCAGCTATTCTTTTGCCCAAAAAACCGATACTTTGATACATATTAATGGTAATATAATGACGGGTGAGATAAAGAAAATGGTTGATGGGATTCTGTTTTTCAAAATGGAGGGCATGGGGACAATCAATGTTCAATTGGAAAAAATAAGTTCCTTAAGTACCAAAAAACTTATGCAGGTTCGTACCAAACAGGGAGATCTGATTTTTGGTCAAATTGATACTTGTGTCACTCCACTATATGTTCGGGTGGGTTATGGTGTGAATAAGAAAAGAGTTCGTGTAATGGATTTGGTTGAAGTATATCCAATAAAAGCCACCCTTTGGAAAAGAGTTTCTGGAAATTTTGATCTTGGGATTGATTATGCCAAATCAACAAATATGATTCGAGCCAATACTTCAGGTAGAATCAATCATCGAAATAGGAAAGCCGATTTATTATTGCAGTGGAACACCTTCGCTTCAACACAGAAGTTTGATTCTACAGAGCTGATAAATAAGAAAGCAGATGCCATGATAACGTATAAGCGTTTGATAAAAGGTAAGTGGCTTTATACGGGTTCTTTTGGTGAGAACTCAAACTCGGAGCTGGGTTTGGACTTGCGTTTGTTTTTAGGATTTACAATTCAAAATGATATCATATTTACAAGCCGTCATCACTTATTTGCTCAAGCTGGTATAAACTTTACTCGTGAGTATAGCGACGATGGTAGTATTTCAAACAATCCCGAAGGTTTGTTTATGATTGCTTATGATGTGTTTAAGCGTACCGATCCAGAGATTAGCCTAACGAGTCATGTGGAGATGTTTCCAAACCTAACATTTAATGGGCGTTGGCGTTTGGATACAGGAATTGACTTTAAATATGAGGTGTTTCTTGACTTTTATGTAGGTTTCAAAATTTATACAAACTTTGATAGTAAACCCAATTCGGTTACTGCGGAAAAGACTGACTGGGGTACTTCTTTTACCTTAGGTTATTCATTTCATTAATTTTTATCTTCTTAAATTTCACCAAAAGGTTTGCCTTGAGCTTGCCGAAAGGTTGCCTCCTGAGTCTGTCGAAGGATGAACCCTGAGCATGCCGAAGGGCTCCATACTTCAATATTTCCTACAACAATATTTTGGTTTTTATTAAATCATAATTCCATTTATTTGACTTAACCCAAATATTCGCTATTGATATTTTGTTAATAAATATATAGAGTATATGACTTATGTTTTTATATAAACTCCTGTTTTTTGTAAATTGCAATATAATAGTTGATTGGGATGATAAATTGGATTGTTGTAAATTTCACCAAAGATTAATTTTTTCACAGACGTCTAAAAAGATGTTATTAAGTCTATATTTAGAGCAATAAAGCTTTGAAGATAAGTATTATTTTAATATATTTGCGTTTGGTATTTTCAAGCTGTATTAAACTTTTTGTACATTATAATTAGAAATCAATTACAAATACATATTATATTATTAACTAAATTAAATACTTATGAAAACAAATTACATTTGGAAAAAGTTGAGTTTGACCTTGGCTTTAATTTTAGCTTTAAGCTATTCCAGTTTTGCATGTAATTATCAATTGAAAATGACTGATAGTTATGGTGATGGATGGAATGGAGGAAAAGTTACAGTATATGTAAACGGAATGCCTGTGCTTGTTGACCAAACAATGACAACAGGGACAGGTCCCGTTTATGTATCTTTTGCAGTAAATTCTGGCGATTTGATTGCTACAGATTATACTGCTGGTAGTTGGTCTACTGAAAATGCGTATTACATTGTGGATGCGACAGGCACAGTGATTGCTTCGCAAGGAGATGGAGGTGCAACCCCTGGAGATATTTCAACTCCTTTGGTTGCAGCATGTCCGGTACCCAACGATGTTTATATGATGGCTGTTTTGACTCCATCCACTGCAGGAAATGGTGATGTGAAAGCTGTTTTTAAGAATAAAGGAACAGCAACTCTTACATCTGTTTCAATCGATTGGACTGTTGACGGAACTGCTCAAACAGTTTATTCCTATACAGGATCATTAGCCAGTAATGATGTAGATACGGTTTTACTTGGTACTTATAATTTTACTGCTGGAAATCATACTGTTGTTGTAGTTTCATTTCTTCCAAACGGAGTTGCTGATGGAAATCCAGCTGATGATACGGTTAATTATTCTTTTCCTGTATTTGGCCCACATGCTTTTCCATTAATTGAAGATTTTGAGAATGGATTTTCTAATTTTGGTAATGCTCCAGGTAATAATCAGGATTTTACCATTGAAACTACAATAGTTCATTCTGGTCTTAGTAGTGTCCATAATGCATATGGCAATAATTGCTCTAATGTATTATATGAAACAGGTATATTAGATTTAACAAATGCTTCATATCCTGCAATTGAATTTTGGCATATTGCAAAAACAGAAGGTAATTTTGATAAGTGTTATGTTGAAGTATCTACCGATGGGGGTGCAAGTTATGTTGCTCTAAATAATGCACTTTATCGTGGAGCATCAACTAATTATGCATCCAAAGGTTATTTCCATGAGGATTCTTATTCTGATTGGGGTACAGGATCGCAAACTCCAACCAATGCATGGTGGAAAAAGGAGAAGTTTGATTTAGCACCATTTAAGACAAGTAATGTAAGATTTAGATTTAGAATTACTGGGGATGCAAGTACTACTAGAAATGGCTGGTATATAGATGATATCGCTATTATTGAACAACCTGCCAATGAAATAGAAGTTGCTGAAATTCTTGGTAGTTTTGGAGGTTTTGACGCATCAGCTACTGATACTGTTAAAATCGTTGTTAAGAATAATGGGGTTGCAACTCAAACAAGTGTTCCATTCAAATATAAATTAGATAATGGTACTGTGGTAACGGAGAATATGCCATCCCTAGCAGCATTTAGTACTGATACATTTGAGTTTGCAACTACTTTTGATGCAACCACATTAGGAAATCATACCCTTACTGTTTATAGTGATTTATCAGGGGACAGTGATCATACAAATGATACAATTATGCTGCCTTTTGTTACAAGTGCTTTGACGACTATACCTGACACATTTGATTTCCCTAATACCTATGATTTTAATTTTGAATTTATGCATAATTTAGGAAGTGAGATTGAAATTAATGTGGAAGCAAATAATGGAAGTGGGAATGGAATATTTATGACTAGTAATAAAACTTCATGGTATTCATACTCAAATTCAAATGTAACGGCAGCTTTTTCAAATACATCTCAAGTGTCAAAAGCAAATATGAGGATAGATGCTACTAGTGTACCAAATGTATTCTTAGACTTTGATTTGAGATCACAATCTCCTTATACGAAATCAAGTTGGACCAGAGTAATGATAAATGACACTATTTATGCGAAGA
>QNXT01000306.1 GCA_003973505.1 Bacteroidota bacterium | reverse complement strand
CCTCTTTTGATACTACAATTTTAGCTTTACAAAATGGGAAGGCATCCAAATTGCAATATAAGTTAAACACCACGAAAATCAATCCTCATAAGCAGTTTATTATGGCCGAATACTTATTATTTGACGGGAGCTTGCTCAATCGAGAATTTATCTATTTGGCCAAAGACAAGGATTTGGAACTCCCTAAAGCGGATATGGAGATAAGCCAAAGTTTTAAAAATGGCGAAACGAGGATTCATATAAAATCCCATACGCTTATACGAAATATCTGGTTTACTCGTGCTGATGGCAAAGCGGGCAACTTTGGTTCCAATAACTTTGACATTGCTCCCGGTGAACAGTGGAGCTCGACTATTAAATCGGATAAGCAAATTGATATAAAGTGGCGGACATTGAATGGGGTATTGCAGAAATAATTTCTCGCACACCTATCTTCGACAGATAAGTTTCTCTGGTTTTCGCAGAAAAGGCTATTTGATATTCGGAGAAAATATTCAACATAGATTTAGGAAAACTGTATCTAATCAGTTTCTTTAAGAAATTTTATTCGTCATAAGTCTAGTGTTAAATCATTAAATCTAAATGTTTTCTTTGCGAACCTTTGCGCCTTCTCTACCTTCGGAAGACAGGTTTGTGAATCTTTGTGGTATAGCCAACGTAAATAATTATTACACAGAGTTACACGAAGTAGCACAAAGTGACACAAAGGTTATAAAAGAAGGTGTCGTAAACCTTTATCATTACTATGTTTTATCATACTAAATAGTAACTGGAAACTGAGGATTAAAATAAATCAGCGATACATACTATAATTCCGAAATCCGAATTCCACTTACAGGGGTATAATACATCTTATACTCATCACCTTCTTTAAACCTATTATAAGAATCCGCATCCACACGCATCCGAGTATTATTGACAAAAAAGTAATATCGATTCTTCGATTTCATATCAAGACTAAACAATTTTGGAAAAAGATTGCCCAATACAGGAATATACAAAGATCCACTACCTGTTTCAAAAGATTCATACGACTCCTTTTTCATAATCTTTGCCAATTTAATATTTTTATAATCCTCTTGCAAATCAAGGTAGTACTTACGAGTGCCATAATAATAAACTAGCCAGGCAAAAAGCAATACCCCCAAATCAATTAACAATAGAAATATGTTGGGGATTTGAAACTCAGGAATAGAAAAATAGAAAAAATTATAAAATCCTCCAAAAGAAATAATCAGAAAGGCTAATACCTTTGCACCACGCATTTGGTAGTTAATAAACTCTTTGTCTTCTTTTGTAAGTCGGGTTCTCATTCTCAAAATCTAATACCACAAAGCTATAAAAAAACCTCAACGAAATCAATCATTGAGGTTTTATGTTCTTTATCTGCAATTCCTTAAAAAGGAAGGTCGTCTGTTGGCTCCGGAGCCGAAGGAATATCTTCTACACTTGGCAAAGGAGGTTGTTCCATCCCACCACCTTGTGGAGCACTACCTGCTGCCTCTTGTTTTTTATCCACACGCCATGCTTTCACATTGGTGTACCATTTTCCATTATACTCGCGCGATTCAATATCAAATTTTACATTCAATACATCATTGGTTTTGAACGCTTTCAAATTATCAATATTATCACCCCAAACATCTATACAAACTTTCTTTGGATATTGACTATCCATGGTTTCAATCACAAACGACTGCTTGCGCCATGTATTTCCTGTTCTTCCTTGACCCGATTGCTCAGCCAATACTTCTACTAATCTACCTTCTATTTCCATTATGCTAAATTTTTCTTACTTTAAAACTCCTGCCCTATTCTTCAATAATTACGATTTTCTCAATTTTATCACCAGCACGAATATCGTCAATCACATCCAAACCTTCGTAAACTTTACCAAAACAAGTATGTTGGCGGTCAAGATGCGAGGTATTATTGCGACTGTGGCAAATAAAAAACTGTGAGCCACCAGTATTTCGTCCTGCGTGAGCCATCGACAACACACCACGATCGTGATACTGATTATTTCCATCCAATTCGCAATCGATAGTATAACCTGGTCCACCAGCACCAGTTCCGTCGGGGCATCCACCTTGAATTACAAAATCAGGAATCACTCGGTGAAAAGTCAAACCATCATAAAAACCACTTTTTGAAAGCTTCACAAAATTAGCCACCGTATTAGGAGCATCTTCTTCGTAAAACTTCACTTTCATTAAACCTTTTTCAGTATGAATTTCTGCTGTTGTCATATCTATCTATTATTATATTATTCTCTATTTCTGTTAAATACATAATCATGGAAAACCTTTTATTTATCATTTCTACATTAAAAATAATAGGAAATTCCATTTTTATTTTGTGAGCACAAAAGTACAATAAAAAGCCTTTCTTTGTTTAAATAATTATACCTGAATTACTATAACAAAGATAAAACATTAGGCTCTATTTTTCATATTGAATTAGCAAAGGAAAGTCCTAAGGTTTATACTTATACATGGAAAACTAATTAGCAAATAACCAAAGACTATTAAAAAATGGGGCTAAAGCCCAAATTTGTACTGAATTATTAGGTGGGGCATTAATGCCCCGTCTAATGAAATTGCAAGATCCTGTGGGCTTTAGCCCAAACATAAATTAGAATCTATTATAAGTCTTTAAAGAGTAGGCAAGGGTAAAAACAAAAAGTAAAAAGGGCTGTAACAATTAGAATTTCGCTATTGAAACTAATGCAATCTATACACGTAACAATCAAGCGAAAAATTGCATTTATCAAGCTATCATAATTTGATGTAATTTTGTCATCCAATTCTTTAACCATGGAAAAGAAAACACATAGCCTAATCGTAAACGAATTCTCTACGATAGACGAGTTGAAAGCTACAGAACAGATGCTTTTGAAAGAGGCTCACAAAGCCGTTGAAACATCCTATGCTCCTTATTCAAAATTTCATGTGGGAGCAGCTGTATTGCTGGAGGATGGAACTGTTGTTTTGGGAAGCAATCAAGAAAATGCGGCCTATCCATCAGGACTTTGCGCCGAGCGAGTTGCCCTATTTGCCGCCTCAGCCCAGTATCCAAATATTGCGGCAACAGCCATTGCTATTACGGTGCATTCAGAAAACAGCATCATCGATGAGCCCTTACCACCTTGTGGTGCATGCCGACAGGTAATGAGCGAATACGAATATAAAGGCGGCCACGATATGAAAGTAATACTGCAAGGCGAAACAGGAAGGATTCAAATAATTGATAAAGCATCACAACTTCTGCCTTTAACTTTTAACCCAAATCATCTAAAATAAAACCACATGATTAAATCAAAACTATTTATAATCATCGCGATAGCCTTCAGTCTTATGGCTATGAAATCGGACAAAAGAGCTTTTCAATTATTTTCCTCCAAAGGGAAAGTGGTTAAATACAAAGCTGTGCTAAAGGCTATTTCAAAAGCGGATATCGTTTTCTTTGGCGAACTCCACAATAATGCCATAAGTCATTGGATGGAATACGAATTGGCTAAAGATTTAATTGCCCAAAAAGGCGATAAAATAGTACTCGGCGCCGAAATGTATGAGGCCGATGGTCAGCTGCTTATCGACGAATACTTATCGGGGTTGGTAAAATATAAATACTTCAAAGGTCAGGCGCGTTTATGGCCCAACGACCCAACAGATTATAAACCCCTTTTACAATTGGCACACGACAATAAAATACCCTTTATTGCGACCAATGTTCCACGTCGCTACGCCTCTGCCGTTAATAAAGGAGGTTTTGAAATTCTAGAAAAATTTAGCGATGAAGCAAAAAGATACTTTGCTCCTCTTCCAATTCAATATGATGAAAATGTGGCTTGTTATAAAAGCATGCAGGAGATGATGGGCGCACATGGTGCAAATATTGCAAAAGCCCAAGGCCTGAAAGATGCCACTATGGCCTATTTTATTATGAAAAACTGGAAAAAGGGACAAACATTCCTACATTTTAACGGCTCATATCATTCTGATAATCACGAAGGTATTGTTTGGCATCTAAAACAAAAATATCCTAAATTAAAAATAATTACCATTACCACTATTGAGCAAGATCAATTGGACAGCATCGATATGGATGTGCAAAAACAAGCCGATTATATTTTGGTGGTGGATCAAGATGTAACGAAAACGTATTAAAACAATTAAATAAATTATACACACAGTAAAATAAAACAAAACGATAATGAGAAAAATAATAATGATGGTGCTATTAAGCACTTTAATGATGAGCCATGCCTGGTCTCAAGAAAAGACTGAAAACAAAGAGGAAAAAGGCTATCAATTTACAGCAATTAAAGATGTGCCACACTCATCCATTAAAAATCAATACCGTTCGGGTACCTGTTGGAGTTTTTCAGGGATTGCTTTTTTTGAAGCAGAGATGATGAAAAAAGGAAAACCTGAAACAGATCTATCTGAAATGTTTGTTGTTTGGCATTCTTATTTCGACAAAACCATTAAGTATGTTCGTATGCACGGAACCATAAACTATGGTGGAGGCGGAGCTTTCAACGACGTAATGGATGTAATTCGTAAATATGGTATTACGCCTGACACTGTTTATTCAGGACTACAATATGCAGAACCTAAGCATGTTCATGCAGAATTAGACGACTTACTTTTAAGCATGGTAAAATCCATTATCAAAGATAAAAACCGCAAACTAACTCCTGTTTGGCCTATGGCTATTGCTGGTGTATTAAATGCGTATTTGGGTGAAATTCCTGAGAACTTCAAGTATGAAGGAAAAGACTATACTCCACGTAGTTTTGCTGACGACTATTGCGAATTAAATATGGATGATTACATCATGATGACTTCCTACTCTCACCACCCTTTCTATAAGCCTTTTGCTCTTGAAGTACAAGACAATTGGGCTTGGGGTATGGTATATAATGTTCCTTTGGATGAGATGATGCAAACGATTAATAATGCCATTGACAATGATTATACCGTTGCTTGGGCTGCCGATGTTAGTGAAAAAGGTTTTTCATGGAAAAATGGTGTAGCTATTGTTCCTGAAAATGAAGTAAAAAGCATGAATAATTTGGAACAAGCGAAATGGGAGAAACTAAGTGCTGCAGAGAAGAGTAAAGCACTTTATTCGTTTGATGGTCCACGTACTGAGAAAAAAATCACTCAGGAAGTACGTCAGTTAGCCTTTGACAATTATCAAACTACCGATGACCATGGAATGCTTTTGGTAGGAACTGCAAAAGACCAAGCCGGAAACCACTACTTTAAAGTGAAAAACTCATGGGGAACCGATCAAAAATATGATGGTTATTTTTATGCATCTGATGCTTTTGTAGCTTACAAAACCATGTCGATTATGATAAATAAAAACGCCATTCCTAAAGCCATTCGCAAAAAATTGAATATCTAAAAACATGTTTGAAGACAGAAGTAATAAACGAACCGAACTCTCCTCTTTGGGAGAGTTTGGTTTAATTGAGTATTTGACCAAAGACATTAAACTAAAGCATAAATCTAGTATTTATGGTATAGGTGATGATGCCGCTGTGCTTGATGCAGGAAAGAAAAAAATACTTGTATCAACGGATATGTTAACCGAAGGAGTACATTTCGATTTGACTTTTATGCCCCTAAAACATTTGGGATATAAAGCGGTGGTGGTAAACTTATCTGATATTATCGCCATGAATGCTACGCCATCACAAATCACCGTTAGCATTGGAGTATCGAACCGATTTTCCGTTGAGGCCATTGCAGAGCTTTACTCAGGAATTAAACTTGCCTGTAAAAACTATAATGTTGATTTAATTGGTGGCGACACAACATCCACGGCAGCTGGTTTGGTGATTTCGGTTACCGTCATTGGTTTTGCCAACGAAAAAGACATTACCTATAGAAATACGGCCAAAGAGCATGATTTGGTTTGTGTATCCGGTGATTTAGGGGGAGCTTATGCAGGCTTGATGGTTTTAGAACGCGAGAAAAAAGTTTTCGAAGCCAACCCCGAAATGCAACCCGAACTTTCGGGAAACGATTATATTTTGGAACGTCATCTAAAACCTGAGGCTCGTATCGATATTATAAAAGTTTTGTCTGATGTTAAAGTGAAACCCACTGCAATGATTGACATTTCAGATGGCCTGGCCTCTGAATTAAAGCATATATGTAAGCAATCGAAGGTAGGAGCTACACTTTATGAAAATAAAATCCCTATCGACCAAACAACCTGGGATAGTGCTCGTGCTTTTAATATGGACCCAACCACTTATGCTCTAAATGGGGGTGATGATTATGAATTATTATTCACCATAAAAGCAACTGATTATGATAAGGTGAAAAACCTATCTGAAATAACCGTTATAGGACATATTACTGAAGAATCGGCAGGAGTAAATTTAATTACTAAGAATAATGTTTCGGCTCCTATTGAAGCCCAGGGGTGGGATGGAATGAAGGGGAAAGGATAAAGGCTAAAGTTGAAAGTAAAAAGTGAAAAGGCTAAAGTTCAAAGGCTAAAGTTCAAAGTAAAAAGTGAAAAGGCTAAAGTTCAAAGGCTAAAGTTCAAAGGCTAAAGTTCAAAATTCAAAGTATAAAGTGAAAAAGGAAGTATTGGCATTGATAAAAAAGGACATCCAATTGGAGATGAAACAGCGTTATGCTATCAACTCCATATTGCTATATGTGGTATCCACCATTTTCATTGCTTATATGGCCTTTCAGGGAACGATTGAACTAAAAAGCTGGAATGCTCTTTTCTGGATTATTATGCTTTTCTCAGCAATTAACGCCCTAAGTAAGAGCTTTGTACAAGAAAGTCCTGCACGACATATTTACTACTATTCCATGAGTAGTCCACAGGCGGTGATTGTTTCCAAAACCATTTACAATAGCATTCTGATGCTCATTATCAGTCTGCTTACATTTGGCATTTATCAATTGTTTTTAGGAAATATTATTAAAGATTATAGTCTGTTCTTCGGAGCATTAATATTAGGTTCTTTTGGTTTTGCTACCATTCTGACATTGGTAGCAGCCATAGCCTCTCGCTCGCATAATAATTTTGCTCTAATGTCCATTCTAAGTTTCCCATTGATATTGCCCCTATTGCTCAGCCTGATGAAAGCGTCAAATATGGCTTTGGAACAATCGGCAA